>JAUZOY010000162.1 GCA_030706235.1 Bacteroidota bacterium
TCATATTCAGTAAGTGAAAAACCAATGGCAGGTATTCTTAGTAAAGCACATTCAAGAGCTATAGCCATAGTTCCGGAATAAATTACATTTATTGATGCATTGTTTCCGTGATTTATTCCTGCAATACACAGATCTGGCTTTTCTGAAAGAATTTTTGAATGAGCGAGTTTAATACAATCTACAGGAGTACCATTACAAGAGTATTCTTCATAATTTTCATCATATCTTATTTTTCTGCATCTCAGAGGAACGGATAATGTTATTGCGTGACCCATACCGGACATTGGTCTGTCCGGGGCAACAACAACAATTCTTCCAAGGCCTTTAATACAATCAATCAGAAATCTTAATCCCGGAGCATGAACTCCATCATCATTTGAAACAAGAATCAGCGGCTTTCTTTTTTTCATAAAAGGGTATCTTGAGTTATAAAATTAAAAATTTGTAAAGTTAAAAAGTTTTTGAATAGATATGTAAACATATCTGTTATTTCTCATTTTCTGTTTTTTCCCCTATGTTAATTACCCCACCTGAGACAATAAAACGCATTACATCTGCAGCAGATGCCTCAATTGGTGTAATATTTTTCTTCGGGGTGATAAAAAGATTACCTGAAAAAGCATAGGAGTGGGGGAGATAAACTGCTATCATTTCTTCTCCTATACCTAAAGTTTTTAAATCATGCTGAGTTATAAATCCGAGTTTTTGAAGTTCAGATTCCATGTTTATTTTTACAAGAACAGGTTCATTGAATTTTTTGTTTTTCCCTACAAATGCCTTAACTATGTCTTTTACAGAAGTATAAATGGTATTTATTACAGGTGCTTTTTCGATTATTCCCTCAATTAAAGCAAATATCGGATTTGCTATAAAGGTAGAACCTACATATCCGAGTACTGAGATAACAGTTACAATTACAATTATTCCTAAGCCCGGTATTTTGAAAGGTAAAAGTGTGTCAATAGAAACAAATACTTTGTATACTACCCAGATTGTTACAGCCGCAGGAGCCATATATAACAGACCCTGAATGAAGTATTTTAAAAATACAGATATATAATACTTGATTACTAACTTTCTCATTTATCTAATTTCCTATTAGTCATATTTTGTACAAAAGTAATCAAATTTGAAAATGTACCAATTCGAAAATTTGATAATGAAGAAATGAAAGAATAATAAAATAAAATAATTAAGGGGAAGAATTAAAATAATTCCCATTCATGGTTTTATAATGATAATGAACTGATAAATAAATATTACGGATTTTGAATTTTTATCCCTTCATATTTATTTGTCTGTTGTTAAGAAAAAGTTCAGCTTTGTGAATTGCTTCATTTTTTGAAATGGCTTTACCAACATGTATTCTGCCATCGTAAGACAGATGAAAATGATGATTTAATGAGTCCCATTTAACAGTGCATGTTTGTCCTTTACCGGAAATTATCCGTCCAATAATCTGAGTTTTCATTTGTTCTGTTTTGTTAATTATTTATAATTCGGTTGTTATTTGATGTTTTTTAATTATATACGTATTTAGTATTCAAAGGTTTCTTCTTTATTGAAGTTTTTTATTGCTGTTAAAACTTTTCTGAAATGTATGCAGGATTCTTTAATGTTATCCTCGGTTGCCAGTATTTCACCTATGTCTTTACATCTGAATTGCTGCCCTTCCATAAGAGAACTGACACTGATATCCATGCTTATTATACCTGATGAATATGGAATTTTTACCTGCTTTACTAAAAGTATTTCTCTATATGCTTTATTTTCTTTTACAAGATTCATTTCTTCGGGTGTTAGTTCGACTTTTGCCTCTAAAACAAAACTAACTCCTCCTAAGATATTTTTATCCTGCCCTTTTTTTAATAATAATTTCATCTTTTGTTTTTTTTATAATTGGTTTGATTTTAGTTTGTTATGTTTGTCTGTAAATGTTTTGAATATCAATAAATATTGTTTTACAAAAATAAAAATTAAATTTAAATAAAATAAAAAATAATATTAAAAGGCTTAAAGATTAGATGTAATGTTTCGAAATAATATATTAGTTTTGCATCCTTTTAAACCATAAAATAATATTGGTATTTTACCTTTCTTTTCAATTATAAACATGGATTATATTGCTGATCTTTAAAGACAATAAATGTTTTAATTAATTGTTATAATATCTCTCTGGTCATAAAAAATATTGTTAAATATCAGAGAATAATATACTGTCGATATTATCAGACTTAAATCTGTATAGTAAATTTTATGTATGTTTGTAAAAAATAGTGTAAATTCAATAATTAATTAAAAAGATAAGGGTTTGAAAGTTCGTCTTTCTTGTACAGCGTTTTATTTAAATAATATTAAAGGATTGTTTTTAATTCTGTTTCTTATCTTTTTATGTGGAAACATGTATTCTCAGAATGCAGTTGTATATGGACAAATTCTTGGAGATAAAAACAAACCTCTTGAATTTGCAAGTATTAAATTGTTAGATCTTGCTGTTGGAACACGAACTGATAATAAAGGAAATTATGAATTGACAGTACCTGCAAATAAAGATATTACTGTAGTTATATCTTATTTTAATTATTTAGAACAAAAATTTAATCTGAATCTGAAAGAAAATCAGAGGTATAATATTAATACAAGTCTAAAGATAAATGTTGTCAAGATACCTGAAGTTTCAATAACTGATAAACAAGATGCTCAAATAAGCTTCACAAAGCTTGATCCAAAAACAATCAGTTCCATTCCAAGTGCAACGGGTGGGGTAGAAGCAATAATAAAAACAATGCCGGGTGTCGCATCAAACAATGAATTAAGTTCTCAATATTCTGTCAGGGGTGGAAATTATGATGAAAATCTGGTATATGTAAATGATATAGAAATCTACAGACCTTTGCTTGTAAGGGCCGGACAACAGGAAGGATTGAGTTTTGTTAATTCTGATATGGTTTCTTCCATTCAGTTTTCAGCCGGCGGTTTCGATGCCAAGTATGGTGATAAAATGTCATCAGTACTTGATATTCAATATAAAAAGCCTAAAGAATTCAGTGGGTCTGTTTCAGCAAGTCTTCTTGGTTATACAGCAGAAGTTGAGGGCGTTATTAAGGATAAGTGGACATATATGGTCGGATACAGACAGAAATCCAACAGTTATGTACTCAAGAGTCTGGATACTCAGGGCGATTATAAACCTTCATTTACTGATGTTCAATCTATAATAACATATGAACCTGATAATAAATGGGAGTTCAGCTTTTTAGGAAATTATGCCAATAATAAGTATGATTTTATTCCACAAACCCAGGAGACAGAATTTGGAACTCTTAACCAGGCTCTTAAACTGAAAATATATTTTGACGGACAGGAAGTCGACAAATTCAATACATATATGGGTGCAATATCAGCTACCTACAAAAAAACTGACAAACTAAAACTAAAATTTATTGCCTCTGCATTCAGAAGTAATGAACAGGAGGCTTTTGATATTCAGGGAGAATATTATTTATCAACATTAGAAACTGATTACAGTAAATCAACATTTGGAAAAGAAGTTCAGAATATGGGTGTTGGAGCTTTCCTGAATCATGCAAGAAATTATCTGACAGCTGACGTTTTTTCACTTGAACATAAGGGTTATTATTTCGGAAATAAAAATAATTTGATTTGGGGTGTTAAATTACAGGAAGAGCATATTACTGATAAACTCAACGAGTGGAAAATGATAGATTCTGCAGGTTATTCACTTCCATATATTACTGATTCAATAGGTTTTACTAACCCTGTTGTGCAACCATATTATAACCTTAATATGCAGGATTATGTAAATACAAACATCAACTTAATTACTTATAAATCATCATGTTTTATTCAGGATAATCTAAATTTTGAAGGGGTTAATTCTACGAAAACTATTTCTGCCGGCATAAGGGCAATTTATAACAATCTTAATAATGAACTTGACCTCAGTCCGCGAATAATTTTCTCTCTGAAACCTCATTGGGAAAAACTGATAACATTTAAAGCTGCAACCGGTATTTATTATCAGCCTCCATTTTACAGAGAACTAAGAGATTTCGACGGTACGATAAATAAAAATCAGGAATCACAGAAATCAATTCATTTTGTTTTAGGTTCTGATTATGATTTTAAAGCATGGAACAGACCTTTCAAGTTTACTTCTGAAATCTATTACAAAAAACTTGAAAGCCTTATACCATATATCGTTGATAATGTGCGTATACGTTATTATGCATATGAGAAGTCACATGGATATTCCACCGGTGTGGATTTCAAAATAAACGGAGAATTTGTAAAAGGTATAGAATCCTGGGCAAGTCTTACTATCATGAAGACTATGGAGGATGTTGAAGGAGATTATTTTTATAAATTCTATAATAAAGAAAAAGAACTGATAATTCCCGGTTATACAGCCGACAAAGTAGCAACAGACAGTGTTAAAATTCAACCGGGATATATTCCCCGACCTACTGATCAAAGAATAAACTTCAGCCTCTTTTTTCAGGATTATCTTCCGAAACATCCTACATATAAAATGCACCTTAATCTTGTATTTGGTTCTGAACTTCCTTTTGGTGCTCCGGCAAGTCCCAAATATGCAGATACACTTCGTATGCCTTACTATTTCAGGGTAGATATAGGTTTTTCAAAACAAATACTTGGAGAAAATATCAAATTGTCTCAAAAGAAGTGTTTTAAATTCATTAAATCACTGTGGGCAAGTATGGAAGTTTTTAATCTTCTTGACAGAAGAAATACATTGTCATATACTTGGATAATGGATGTTACAGGAAGACAATATGCAATACCAAATTATCTTACTTCAAGACAGTTGAATGTCCGTTTGATTGCAAAATTCTAAGACTATTTTCTTATAATCTTAAATTCACCGTTAACTTCAAGTTTAATTATTGATGAAGGCTTTCCTGTTCCTTCTTCAAAACCGGGCAGATCAACAATATAATCTACGCCACTGATAATCATTTCGCTGATTTCATTTAACCTTTTAGGTGTTTTTTCACCGCTTATATTTGCTGATGTTGAAACTATTGGCTTGTTTAGCAATCCTATAAGCTTTTTGCAAAAATCATTTTTTACAATTCTTATACCGATGCTTCCATCTTCATTAATAAGATTTTTTGCCATGTTCCTTGCATCAGGATAAATTATGGTAATTGGTTCTTCTGAACATTCAATTAACTGATATGCAATATCTGGAACTACATCTACATAGCGTGAAAGCTTATTTTCATTATCCAGAAGAATCAGCATACTCTGACTTTCTTTTCTTCTTTTCAGATTGTAAATCTTTTCTACAGCTTTTTCATTTGTAGCATCGCAACCTATACCCCAGACTGTATCTGTAGGATATAAAATTATACCTCCTTTTTTGAGTGTCTCTAAAGAATTTTTAATCTGTTCCTGCATTTTTTATTTTTGAATTATAGTATTTGCAAATATCTCTTAATCCGCATTCAAGGCATTTAGGCTTTCTTGCAATACAAATGTATCTGCCATGCAAAACAAGCCAATGATGTGCTATGTTGAGTTTATCTTCAGGCAGATATCTGACAAGCTGACGTTCCGTTTCCATTACATTCTTTGCTTTTTCTGTCAGCCCTATTCTTGCTGCAACTCTGAAAACATGGGTGTCCACAGGCATTGTTGGTATATTATAAAGTACAGAAGCAAGTACGTTGGCACTTTTCCTCCCTATTCCGGGTAATGTCATAAGTTCATTCACATTTCGGGGCATTTCACCATTATACATTTCAACAACCATCTTTGCCATTTGTACAAGATGTTTTGCTTTACTGTTAGGATAGGTAACGCTCCGGATAATTTGAAAAACGTTTTCTGAATTGCTCTTTGAAAGCATAAATATATCAGGAAAAATTCTGAAGAATTCCGGTGTGGTCTGATTTACTCTCTTGTCAGTACATTGCGCAGAAAGAATCACAGCAACAGCAAGTTCATAAGCATTTGAATAAATCAGTTCCGTTTCTGCTTTAGGCAAATGTATACTGAAATATTCCACAAACTTATCAACTCTTTCCTGCCTTGTCATTTATTAGTTATCAAATCAACTTATTTCCCTGTTCCAATACTTTTTATTGCTCCTGTATTTGGATAGAATTGGATTTTATAGTTTTTATTAGGCAATGACATAACAACCCCGTACTGAGCAACCGGGATATATTGTTCTTCTTTTATGTCATTATATGAAATGCTTACTTTAGTCATATCGGGTATTCTGTAGAATATACCATGTCTGCTGGTTTTATTAGCATGCTTTGTATTGAAACAATCTGTTATAGCTCTTGTATTATAACATCTATCTATCCCAATACTGATTTTTTCCCCTTCGTCGCTTCTGACGGGTAGAATACCTTTGTTTTGAGAGAATCTGAATAATACTGGTGGCTTAAGTGTTTCTGCTGAAGAGGGAACGTATACTATTCTTTTCTTGATAGTGGTTGATACAGTTAATCCTGTAAATAGCTGAAGGTAATCTTTCTCTGCTTTATCAAGTTCCTTGATAAGAAATTCCAGAGTTTCAGGATTGTAATTTACTTCATTATCACCTGTAATAAGTCCGAATTTTTTTTCTTTGATTTTTATGATAAGGTTTGATGCTTCTTTGGCTTTTTCTTCAAGTGATTTTTCAACGAAAGATTTTTTATAAACTTTTTTTACTACAGATACAGACGACGTATCTACAACAATTTTTTCGATAACAGTGTCTACCTTTTGAGTTACATTTCCCACCATTGAAAGTGAAATGAAATTTTCCGGATTGCTGCTTGCAACCATATCTTTAGGAGAACCTGTTCTTAATTCCGTGGTATCATGATTTTTAATGTTCAGGCTTTTAATTATACCCGATTCATCAAGCTGGAGATAAAATGGCTTTTTAATATTAGGTGCTTCTATTAAATAATAATTCAGAGTATCCGGTTGTACATAACTGCCGATTTCAAATTTACTTATCTCATATGTCGTTGAATTATTTTTGATATAGTTTGTCAGTCCCAGAAATTTCTCTGCATATTCATAATACGGACCTTTAACCTTTTCAATTTTTTTCATTGTTACATCAACAGTTATTGCAGTCTGTGGAAGTGCATAATAATATCCGTTCTTACCTTCGATATCTTTCTTGTTAACTTTGACAACATTAAGAGTACTTTTGGAACATCCTATAATTGAAATTAATAATATGCCTGTAATAAGGCTTGAAAATGATTTAAACATAAATGAAAATATATTATTCTAA
>JAUZOY010000163.1 GCA_030706235.1 Bacteroidota bacterium
AGTAATTTAAAAAATAGATAGCATGATAAAAATAATAACAGTTTTGTTTATTGTTGTTTTATCTTCTGCTTTTTTTGTAAATCCATGTAATGCTCAGAAGTTACATTTTATTAGATTTGGAGGCGTTGCTCAGGGTGGTACTTATAGTATAAGTTATTATTCTACGGACAGTATTAACTATAAAAAGGAAATAGACTCTATCCTTAACAAAATAGATTATTCTTTATCTATTTACAATCCTCAATCAATAATTTCAAGGATAAACAAAAATGAATATAATGTATCCCTTGATAAATATTTCATTGATAATTTCAAAAAAGCAATTGAGATGGCAAAGATTTCAGACGGCATTTTTGATCCTACGATTGCTCCATTAGTAAATGCCTGGGGATTTGGGTTTAAAAATAAAATTAAGCTGGATTCGACAAAAGTTGATAGCATAAAACAGTATGTTAATTACAAATTTGTTAAGCTTGAAAATAATAGATTAGTAAAAGCAAAGAAGGAAGTGATGCTTGATTTTAATGCAATTGCTCAGGGGTATTCTGTAGATGTTGTAGGTGATTTTCTGGAATCAAGGAATATCAATAATTATATCGTTGAAATTGGAGGGGAACTTAAAGCAAAAGGAAGAAAAGAAAATAATAAATATTGGGTAGCCGGAATTGAAAGACCGGAGGCAGATCTTAATAATCGTAAGCTTATGGCAAGAGTTGAACTTAAAGATAAGGCACTTGCAACTTCAGGTAATTATCATAAATTTTTTATTGAAAACGGACAAAAATATTCTCATTCTATAAATCCTAAAACAGGCTATCCTGCCAAGAACTCTTTGTTAAGTGTAACTGTTTTAGCTGATGATTGCTTTACTGCCGATTCTCATGGTACTTTCTTTATGATTTTAGGTAAAGACAAAACTATAGAATATCTGAAAAAGCATAAAAATATTCAGGCGTATATGATTTATTCAGATGATAAAGGTAACCTCAAAACCTGGGAATCTGAAGAATTAAAGTTCTTGATTTTGGAGCAGAAATAGAAATAAAAACTTTAATTGGAAATGGTATTGATATATTAATAGGACTATGTAATTTCTAATATATTGACATGTGTTTGATA
Source organism: Bacteroidota bacterium (assembly GCA_030706235.1). Lineage (GTDB taxonomy): Bacteria > Bacteroidota > Bacteroidia > Bacteroidales > GWE2-29-8 > JAUZOY01. The sequence continues at coordinate 1,120 of JAUZOY010000163.1, forward strand.
CATATTACTCATATATTTTACTATTAAGAATACTAAAAATAGTAAATATCCAAATATCAGATAAGCAATAAAATTGAGGCTTTTTCTATTATATTTTTTAGTTATAAATAAAAAAAACGCTTTACATATTAAATAGTTATTTATCTTTGCAAATTGTTTTAATAAAGTATTCACTTAAATAATTGATTTAGTATGCAAAGTAGTAAAGGAGCTATAAAATTTTTTGCAATTCTTCTTGCCTTGGTTTGTATTTATCAGTTGTCATTTACGCTTGTTACAAAGCATGTCGAAAAAAATGCCAAAGAATATGCCAATAGTGAGCAGGTAAAAGCACTAGCAAAGCAACTTGCAAAAAATAATCCGGCAAATGAAAAATATTTCCTTGATTCCTTAATGGCTGTTAAGGAAAGGCATTTCCTTGATTCTGTTGCAAGTGAGCCGGTTTACAACATTTTAGTTAAAAAGTTTACTTACAAGGAATGTAAAGAAAGAGAATTAAATCTTGGTCTGGATTTAAAAGGTGGTATGAATGTTACAATGGAAATATCAGTCCCTGATTTAGTTAGAGCAATGTCAAATAATAGTCAGGATCCTACATTTTTGAAAGCAATGACTAAGGCCACAGAAATGCATAAAACCAGCCAGAAAGATTTTATAACTCTTTTTGGAGAAGCTTTTAAAAGTATTGATCCAAATGCAAGACTTGCTGCGATATTCAGTACTATGGATTTAAAAGACAGAATAAATTTTCAGACTTCTAATGAAGATGTACTTAAGGTTCTTCGTAAAGAAGCTGATGATGCGATGGACAGAACGTACAGAATCCTCAGAACCCGTATTGATAAATTTGGTGTAACACAACCTAATATTCAAAAGCTTCAGAATACAGGAAGAATATTAATAGAATTGCCTGGTATAAAAGAACCCGAACGTGTAAGAAAATTACTGCAGGGAACAGCAAAACTTGAGTTTTGGGAAACATATGAATATAAGGAATTATACGACTATGTAGATAAAGCAAATAAAGAGTTAAAGGATATTTTAAAAGGTAAGAAAATTCAGGATACTACAAGTACTGCCAAAGATTCAACTACAGCAAGCAGAGATACTTCAAAATCAAAGAATTCAATTCTTGGAAAATTAGAAAGTAATAAAAGCAAGAAAACCAGTGCAAAAGAAGATACTACAGAATCAAAATCTGTAAACGATTTTTCAAAGAAGAATCCTTTATATGCAGTTTTACAACCTAATCTTATGCAAAATGAAAAAGGACAGTATCAACCCGGTAAAGGTCCTGTCGTAGGCTATTCTGCATTAAAAGATACAGGGAAGGTTAATGCATTTTTAGCATTACCTCAAATTAAAAATATATTTCCTAAAAATATAAAATTTGGTTGGACTGTTAAGGCTATAGATAAAGCCGGAAAATTCCTTCAACTTGTTGCATTAAAAGTAAATAGTAGAGATGGTTCTGCAGCTCTTGATGGAAGTGTAATTGTCGATGCACGTCAGGATATTGGTCAGAATAATTCCAATGAAATTTCAATGTCAATGAACAATGAAGGTGCCAGAATTTGGAAAAGACTGACCGGCGAAAATATCGGTAAAAGTATAGCAATTGTTCTTGATGGTTATGTTTATTCTTTCCCTACAGTACAAAATGAAATACCTAACGGAAGATCATCCATTACAGGTAATTTCACTCTTAATGAAGCAAAGGACCTTGCAAATATTTTAAAAGCCGGTAAACTTCCTGTACCTGCAAAGATTGTTGAAGAAGCAGTTGTAGGGCCTTCACTTGGTAAGGAAGCTATCAATTCAGGATTGATGTCGTTTTTAATCGCATTATTATTGGTACTTGTTTTCATGGCTCTATATTACAATAAAGCCGGAAGAGTCGCAGATATGGCTTTATTTGCCAATATATTCTTCCTGATGGGAGTACTTGCATCTATCGGAGCTGTTCTGACTTTGCCTGGTATTGCAGGTATTGTACTTACAATAGGTATGGCTGTTGATGCTAATATCATTATTTATGAACGTGTTCGTGAAGAATTAGCTGAAGGTAAAGGAATCAATCTTGCACTTGAAGATGGGTATAAAAATTCATATTCAGCAATTATTGACTCAAATGTTACGACAATATTAACAGGGATCGTACTTTACATTTTTGGTTCAGGTACTATTCAGGGATTTGCAACAACATTGGTAATTGGTATCCTTACTTCTTTATTCTCAGCATTATTTATTTCTCATATTATTTTCGACTGGATGTTGTCCAGAAAAAAGGATATTACATTTGACAATAATATTACCAGAGGTGCCTTTAAGAAAGTTAATTTTGATTTCTTAGGCAAAAAGAAAATCTTCTATGCAATATCAGGAACTGTATTTGCAATAGGTATTATCTCAATGATTGTAAGAGGATTCAGTTATGGAGTTGATTTTACCGGGGGTAGAACATATGTTGTCAGGTTTGAAAAAGAAATCAACGCTTCAAAATTAGCTGATTTGTTAAGAACTAATCTTGAATCTCCTGAAGTTAAAACTTTTGGAAGTGCAAATCAGGTTAAAATAACTACAAAATATTTGATCAATGATGCTTCTCAGGCTTCAGATGGTAAAGTAGAAGCTGCTCTTAAAGAAGGTTTGAAAAAAGTTAGTGATAACAAAGCAGAAGTATTAAGTTCTCAGAAGGTTGGACCTACGGTCGCAAAGGATATTATTTATTCTGCTTTCTTTGCTGTGTTCTTTGCTTTGTTAATTATATTCCTGTATATTTTCTTAAGGTTTAAAAAGTGGCAATGGGCTTTGGGTTCTATTGTTGCTCTTTTCCATGATACCGTTTTCCTATTGATGTGGTTCTCTTTATTCCATGGAATATTCCCATTCTCACTTGATGTAGACCAGTCATTTATTGCAGCTATATTAACAGTTATAGGTTATTCCATGAACGATACTGTTATCGTTTTTGACAGGATCAGAGAATATCTTGGTATTTATAAGAAGAAAAAAATGAATATAGTAGAACTTTCAAATACTGCTATTAATGCAACATTAAGTCGAACTATCAATACTTCATTGACAATATTCTTTGTTCTATTTACGATTTTTATTTTTGGTGGTGAAGTAATCAGAGGATTTACGTTTGCATTATGGATGGGTATTATTGTAGGAACATATTCTTCAATATTTATTGCTACTCCTATTGCTCTTGATTTTATCAAAGATAAGGAAAGTTAATATTGATTTTTTAGCGGTAAATTATTAAGCTAATATAACTAAAAAAGATTCTGATTTTTATCAGAATCTTTTTTTTATAATAAACTTTACGAATTTATTTGTGTGAATTTTATATTGCGAGCTATCTGTTTATTAGATAATAGTTTTGGCAATGTACATTAATATTGTAAATTCAAAACAGTTATTAGTTTAGTAAACTATATCCTTCCCATTTATAATTTACAAATTTTAACAAAGTTTTAATGCCTGATTGTTTGAGTATATCTATTGTTTCAGAGAAGAGTTTTGTGAGTTCATCCGGATTGTGGGCATCTGAACTTATTGTTAAAGGAATTTCCATATTATTACATTCCTGTATAATTTCAATGGATGGAAAGAGTTCAGCTGTTTTTCCCCGATATATTCCGCGTGTATTTATTTCCACAATTGTACCGTTTTGTTTTATTACTTCAAGCGTTTTAATAATTTCATCCCGATACCAGATTTCTTTTGTAGTGAAAAACTGATTGTTTTTATTGTTCATTTTTATTTTATCCAGATGACCGATAATATCAGGCTTCTGGGTTAATACCATTTCACGGGTCTGTGCATAAAATGCTTTTACAGCTTTACGGGCATCATTATCGAAAATTGTATTAATACCTTCAATATATTTTTCATGTGGCCCATCAATAAACCACAATAAATCTTTTTCAGGCATAATGACAAAGTGAATTGAACCAATGGTATAATCAAGATTCATCAGATTTCGGTATACATCAAAAGGAATTGTGTAGCCGGGGATATAATCAAGTTCAAGTGAAAGATATACTTGTACTTTATTCTGTGATGTTTTAAGAAAGTTTACTTGTGTCAGGTATTCTTTAATATTCTCATATTTAATAGTCCATGGACAAATATAGGGCAGGGGAGCATGTGCTGAAAATCCTATAGATGACATATTCTGGCGAATTGCTTCAGCAACAAAATTTTCAGGCATTTTCTTCCCATCACAGAAATCAGTGTGTGTATGCAGATTTGAATATCTCATAAATTATATTGTAAACTATTAATAAGTTGTACTCATTATATCCCTTCCTATTAATTACTCTCGTTTATGTTTAGTAAAATAAATAAATTTTTATTTTATAACTCTAAACATTCTGCTCCATCTGATTTTATCCAGGAATGTTTTATTCTTATCAAGAGACAACCAGACAAATACTGCTTTACCTACAATATGATCTTCAGGTACAAATCCCCAGAATCTCGAATCTGCACTGTTATGTCTGTTATCTCCCATCATCCAGTAGTAATCGAGTTTGAATGTATATGTGTGTGCTTCTTTATTGTTGATGTATACTTTATTATTCATAACATTAAGTTTATTGTGTTCATATACTTCAATAATACGGTTATATATACAGATATTTTTTGCATCAATAGATACTGTCATACCTTTTTTAGGTATAACAAGTGGACCGAAATTATCTTCATTCCATCTGTAATTGGAATCAAACGGGAATATGTAATTTTCCCATTGCCCTTTAGGTTTAAGAATTGGCTCAACTTTTTTAACATTGATATTTTCTCTCAATTTCTGTGCAACATCACTTGTCATTGCTATTACATAGTCTCCTGCATTATTGGCAGGTCCGAAATCAGTAATGTTAAGTTTATCAAATGTTAATGGATTTATTCCGGAGCCATCGGTTTGTACGAAATACTTATATTCCATGTTTTTAGGATTATCAAGTGGTTTGCCATTGATATATACCTGTTTGTTAATGATTTCAAGTTTGTCTCCCGGAATTCCTATACATCTCTTAATATAATTTTCACGTTTATCCACCGGACGGCTAACAACAGTAAATCTTGAGTTTACTGCACTCCAGCCTATTTCACGTACCATTCCGTAATAACTTCTGTCCTGCATTTCCAGCGCAACTGTATCGCCATCAGGGTAATTGAAAACTACTACATCTGAATTTTTAATCTTTTCAAGACCGGGAAATCTGTAGTAAGGTAGTTTGATCCATTCAAGATATGACTTTGTATACTGTGTAAGAGGCAAAGTATGATGTGCAAAGGGAAATGCTATAGGTGTATTGGGAATTTTCGGACCAAAACTGATTTTACTTACAAAAAGAAAATCTCCTACAAGTAATGATTTTTCCATTGAAGAAGTCGGAATTGTAAAAGCCTCCATTAAGAATGTACGGATAATAGTTGCTGCTACTACAGCAAAAATAATTGCATCTGTCCATTCTCTTACTGCAGTTCTTTTTATTACTGGACGGTCTTTGGGATCCAGATATTTTTCTTTTTCTGAAAATCCTAAATATGGGAGGTATGCGAATGGAAATAATACTCCCGCACCTTGTTCAAGAAGTGAATATTTTTCAAAACATTTTACAATTTCCACAAGCATTAAAAATATCATAAAAACTCCTATAAATGGTATCAATATTAATATAAACCACCACATCGGTTTTCGCGTAATTTTTAACCAGATTATAAAATTATAAAATGGTATAATTGCATACCAGCCTTTTTGTCCGGCTTTTTCAAAAATCTTCCATAATCCAACTAATGTAGATATTGTGAAAATGATAAATAGAATTGTCAAAAAACTCATATTAAAATTGTTTTATTATTAAAATATTAAAAACAGCATAAAGGTAAATATATTATTTCTTATAGCATTTTATATTAAAAAAATGGTCGCAATATATTTTTTATAGACTGATTCAGAATTATATCTTGAATTTTTAAATACAAAAAAGAAGATTAATTCCTGATTATATCATCTCTGAGCATATTTAGTGCTATTATAGCGGTTCTGATTATAAACCTTTCCCGGTTATCTCCAAGTATAAACTTCTTTGCATACGTTTTTTCTTTTGAAGAAAC
>JAUZOY010000164.1 GCA_030706235.1 Bacteroidota bacterium
AAAGAACAATCAGAATAATTACTATTATTGCTATTACTATTAATTTTACAGACATCCTCTAAAAATTTAAATTCAAAAATAATTTAAAACATTAAATATAATCCCTGAGAGTATTTGTTTCAAGATAATCTTTAAATTCAGCTGAAATTCTGGAAACGATATTATTCATAATACATTTAGAAAAAGGGCAAACCTGGCGATTAAGCGGACAAGAGGAAGAAGCTTCATCGCAGGAGTCCTGAGATGATTCTATCGGACCTTCAATACTTTCATAAATTTCAAGCAATGAAATTTCATCAGGTTTTTTATTTAAAATATAACCACCTGAAGGGCCACGAGTAGCTTTAACTAATTTTTGTTTTACAAGTCTTTGAAAAACTTTAGCAAGATGATTTCTGGATGAACCGGTTTGTTCAGCCATAACTGTAGCATTTATCGGGCCTTCAGATTTAGCTATCAGCACCATTCCGTGTAACCCTATTGAAACGGCTTCTGATAATTGAAAAATAGTTGACATCTGACCGGGATTAAATTTAAAGAACACAAAATTACAAAAACATTACGATAGCAAAATGGATTTATTATGTTTTAAATTTTTTTTATTCTTTCACTTAAAAAAAGGATTATCTTTTTTTTCAGAAGCAATTGATGTCTCAGGGCCATGACCGGGATACACTTTACAATCGTCCGGAAGAACAAATAATTTAGATTTTATACTACTAATTAAGGTATCGTAGTTTCCGCCAAAAAGATCAGTACGACCTATACTATTGTCAAAAAGTGTATCTCCGGAAATAAGGAAATTATCTTTTCGACAGTAAAAACAAATACCTCCCTGAGAATGTCCGGGAGTATAAATAACTTCAAGCACAGAATTTCCAAACTTAATTTCATTCCCCTCTTCCACAAATACAGGAAGTTTCGCAGGCTTTTCGAAATTCATACCAAAATTAACTCCTATATCCGATGAATTATTTAACAAAATTGAATCACCCCTATGCAGATAATAATCAATATTGTATTTTGCAGAAACAAAAGCAATTCCAAGTATATGATCGATATGACCGTGTGTATTAATAACTTTCACAGGTTTTAAATTCTTTGATGATATAAAATTAGTTAATTGTTCTTTTTCTTTAACGGAATAGCAACCAGGGTCAATAACGACACATTCATGAGTTTCATCATACAACACATAAGTATTCTCCTGGAATGGATTGAATTGGAAAATTTTAATAGTTATCATAAGGATTACAATTAAGTTCATTCTAAAAATTATCTTGCTAATTGCAAATATAGTGAAAAAACATAAGATATGATTTTATAAAGTAAGTAACTTTTCATACCGTTAAATTATTTTGATATACATTTGTACTGATATTTCAGATAAATATAATTAGTGAATAAACAAATTTTATATAACTACTCACACTGTCAAAGTGTTAATTATGAGTTATTTATTTTCACGCAAAGTTTAAACCGCAAAGTTTTCAAATATTTATTATTCAATTCTTTGCGTTCTCTGCGAAATTTTCTTAGCGTTCTTTGCGAGAGAAATATTTTTCTTAATAACCTAAATATAAGTAAGATTATACTGAGTGAGAAGTTACAATTTTATTTTATTTTATGATTGATAATGTGGAAGTTTTTGGAAAACGTTGTATCTTTTCTGCATTTTCGAAAAAGATTGCCCTGATTTTTATATTAAACGTACTCATTACTTTTCAATTATTTTCACAGAGTGATATTACATTAAAAGATTCAACTGTAAGGAAAATCAGGTTAGGGCCAGTTATAGGAACAGAATCAGCATTATTTGTCACATCACTTATCGGATTAAACTATACATGGTACAAAGATTATCCTCAAAGTTCATTTCATTTCTTCAATGACAATAATGAATGGCAGCAAATGGATAAATGTGGTCACATGTTTACATCCTATACATTAGGTAATCTTGGGATACAAAGTATGGAACTGGTAGGGTTGAAACATAACGAAGCAATATGGATAGGAGGTTCGTTAGGATTTGTATATCTATTAACAGTTGAAACACTTGATGGGTTTTCAAAAGAATGGGGTTTCTCACCGGGAGACTTCACAGCCAATACCATAGGTTCAGCACTCACAATAAGCCAGCAATTATTATGGGATGATCAGAGAATATTGATCAAGTGGTCTTACCATTCTACAGATTATCCACAATACAGGCCAAACTTACTTGGGAAGAACTGGAAAGAACAATGGCTTAAAGATTATAACGGACAATCGTACTGGCTATCATTTAATATGCATTCATTTCTAAATAAAAGTAATAAGTTTCCCCAATGGTTGAATTTTGCATTGGGTTACGGTGCAGAAGGTATGACAGGTGCGCCAGCAAACCCGGTTACTAATGAAAAAGGACAAACATTACCTTATTTTGATCGATATAGAAAAATATTTTTATCTATAGATATTGATTTAAAAAGAATACCGGTAAAGAATAAGTTATTAAAAACAATTTTAAACGGGATTAATTTTATAAAAATTCCGTCTCCTACATTAGGATATAATAAAAAAGACGGAATGAAATTTTATCCAATATATTATTAATGATAAGGAAAGTTATTATATTAATATTGATCATTTTAATAAGAAGTAATTCTTTTGTATATTCCCAATCTCCGGTTATAAATTCAGATACTATAATATTAAATAAAGCGATAGTTCAAAAAGACACACAAAGTCAATATAATAAAAATAAAGATACAACAAAAATAAATCCTAAACGATTTGCATTGGTTGCAAGTGTAGTACCATTAACTACTGCCGGGTTATTTGTTTATTTTCAGAAAGCATGGTGGAAAAATTCTAAAACGACCTTTCAATGGGATATGACATATGACTGGAGCTATGCACTTTCACTTGATAAAGCGGGACATTACTGGTCATCAGAATTAGCAGCAGATGTATTGTCTGAAATGTTTCAATGGGCAGGAGTTAAAAGGAAACAATCATTACTTTATGGCGGAATTTTCTCAGCCACATGTGGAGGAATTGTTGAAATGAAAGATGCATTTGCGCCGAAGTATGGATTTAGTCCAAGTGACTTTGGTGCAGATATATTAGGTGCATTCACTCCTTTCTTAAAAGAATATATTCCATTTTTAAGGTATTTCGATATTAAATGGAGTTATGATTTTATAAGTAAACCAGATAAGACATATCTTTATGAAACACTTCCATGGGGTAAAAACTCAAGTCTGATGGACAGGTATGAAAGACAAAATTACTATATAACAACAAATATTTCAACACTTTTAGGGAAAAGCAAAACTTTTCAGATACCGGAATGCCTTAATATTGCAGTAGGTCTTAGTTCATGCAATGTAATTGGACAGGTCAACAGAGATGCAAGATTAGAAATATATCTTTCTTTAGACTGGAATCTACAGAAAATGAATGTTACAAAAGATAAAAAGATAAAAAAACTTATTCACTTTCTTGATTACTATCATTATCCGGCTCCTGCAATAAGGTTACGACCAAATCCTATACTTTATCCGGTAAATCTTTAATTAATGGTTAACGGTTAACGGTTAATGGTTCTCTCCTGCAGGAGAAAGGAGTAATTTTATAAATTATGATATATAAAACAAACTTTTTCCGTTTCTATACGTACAAAGTCTGTTTTATATTTTTTTGTAGCTTTGCAGGCTAAATATATATTATTTTTCATGTTTAATAAAATCAGGTATATTTTAACATTCTTAATTGTAAGCCTGATTATTATATTTTTCAATAATACAGCATATTCTCAGGTAGTTATAAACGAAATAATGTCAGGGCCAAACACAGATGGTCTTGATTTTAATGTTTCTTCAACAAATGCAAATTCTTTGTATAATTTTCTTCCTGATGATCAGCCGCCTTATAATCGAGAATGGATAGAGCTCTACAATATGAATCCATGTGATAGTGCAGATATAAGCTGTTATATGCTTGGTTGTAATGAATACGATAAATCATCAGATCAACCCAACTGGGGAGTATTTATATTTCCGCAAGGCACAAAAATACCGCCCATGGGATATATAGTCATAGGAGGCAATGCTTCACAGGTAAAAAAAATTGATTTTAATCTGCATGATTATATAAATACTCCATACCTGGATGGATTCCCGGACAGATGGTTTCTGCGTGATGCATATGGTTGGCTGGCACTATATAATCCTTCAGGAAATGTTGTCGATGCTGTATTCTGGTCACAAGGAGATAATCCCCCATATTCAACAGGAAAAGCAACAGACATATTAAAACATTCAGAATATTCTTCACCAATTACTACTTCGAAGTCCTGTTCGGGAGATATTACCCTTGAAAGTGCATTACAATTATATAAGGAAAACAAAATTGCATTTCTTGGAAATTCAGCAACCGGTCAGTTTGCCACTTTTCAAAGGAAAACTGATGGTAATATTGCATGGTACCCAAACTCAGCCACCCCAACGCCAAATGCTAATAATTATAAACCGTCAAGTATAAGTGTATCATCTGTTAATTCGACCTGCTTTAATAGTAATAACGGAACTGCAACTGTAAATTATAACAATGCACCCTATGGATTAAATTATACATATATCTGGGATGATCCCAAATCACAAAACACAAAGACAGCAACAAATTTGAGTCCGGGAACATATAAAGCATCAATTAAATTTACAAACTATTCATGTAGTTTTGTTTCTACACCGGTTACTATCACCGAACCGACACAGTTAACAGCCAACATTAGCATGCAGGATGCTACCTGTGGAAACAATAATGGTACCGCAACAATAAGTCCATCAGGAGGAACTCCCGGTTATACATATACATGGTCTAACGGAAAAACAACCGGTTCAGTTATAGGATTGTCAGGAGGGAACTATACTGTCACAGTATATGACAAGAACAAATGTTCAGTAATTAAATCATTAACAATAAATTCGACAAATAATCTACAATTAACGGTCACAACAACTCAAAACTCCTGTAATGGAGATGCTTCAGGAACTGCAAGTGTAGCTGTAGTCGGAGGATCAACACCATACAAATATTCATGGTCTACAGGAGATACGGTTTCTAAAATATCAAGATTAATAAAAGGAACTTATTCTATTTATATAACTGATTTCAAAGGATGTAAAAAAGACACCTCTGTAATAATAAATGATCCTCCAAAATTAACAATAACACAACTTATAAAAACAGATATACTATGTAATGGTAACAATACAGGAAGCATTAAAACAACAATTACAGGAGGCACAACGCCATATACATATATATGGAGCAATGGAAAAACGAGTGCTGATCTTTCAAATCTAACAGCAGGAAATTATCAGGTCACTGTTACAGATAATAAAGGATGTAAAACAACCTCCGTAATTGTAAATATAAACCAGCCAACAGCACTGAAAAATTCCATTTCAAAAACAGATAATAAATGCGGAAAGTCTAACGGGAGTGTAACTTTAACAGTCACCGGAGGCACAACGCCATATACATATACATGGTCTAACGGAAGCAAGACTCAAAATTTATCAAACATTCCTGCCGAAACATATACAGTAACTATTAAAGACAACAATGGCTGTTCAGATTTAAAAAGCATTACGATTGTATCAGGAAGCGACCTGACAGTATCTTCACCTTCAAAAACTGATATTACCTGCTTTGGTAAAAATGACGGTACAGCCCGTGCAATTGCAAGCGGAGGCACATTACCATATACATTTTTATGGTCTGATAAAGAGTCTGCTGCTACAATCACTTCTTTACAAACCGGGGCATATACATTAACGGTAACCGATGCTTTTGGCTGTAGCGGAACAAACTCAGTAGTTATAAATCAACCTGCAGATATTCTGATTACACCTTCTCAAACAAATATTCTATGTAACGGCAACAAATCAGGGGCTGTAAATATTATAGTTACTGGCGGCACGATTCCATATACTTATTTATGGTCAAATTCCAAAACTACTCAGAATATTTCAGGGTTAGGCAGCGGGAATTATTCTATTACAGTCACTGATGCAAACAGTTGTACAAAAGTTCACAGCACAACAATAACAGAGCCATCCAAGTTATCAGTAAAAATTGACTCAACAAATACAACCTGCGGATTTAACAATGGAACAGCAAAAGCAAATGTAACAGGAGGAACATCGCCATATAACTATCTATGGTCAAATAATTCAACCAATCAAAATATTAATAATTTACCGGCAGGAAATTATAAACTTACAGTAACTGATAAAAACGCCTGTTCGGCGACCCAAAAAACCGATATTGCTTTGAGTTCTGCATTAACTCTTTCTAATCCGAGAGTAATTAACCCAACCTGCAAATACGCAAATAATGGTTCAATTACTGTTTTTGCTTCAAACGGAACTCTTCCATACACCTATTCATGGTCTAACGGTGAAGATTCAAGTACAATATTAAATCTTATTCCAGGAAACTATTTAGTAACAGTTACAGATAAAATTGGTTGTACCGGTACAAGTCAGGCTACAATTACAGAACCTTCGAAATTATCAGTTTCATCCATAAACAAAACAGATGCAATGTGCTATGAAGAAGTATCAGGCTCAATAAACATAACAGCTTCCGGGGGCACAAGTCCATACACATATACATGGTCTAACGGTTCAACACAAAATAGTTTGTCAAGGTTAAAAGCCGGAGATTATACAGTAACAATCACAGACAGTAAAGAATGTGATACAATTTTTACTGTACAGATAACACAACCACCTGCAATAAATTCTTCAATAACTCACTCAGACACAAAATGCAGTTTGAATAACGGCACGATTACAGTGAATGCTTCAGGAGGAACTCCACCTATTTCTTATTTATGGAGTAATAAAAGCACAAATAATTTTATCTCAGGATTAAAAGCCGGAATATATTCAGTTACAATTACCGATGGAAATTCATGTCATAAAATTTTATCAGATACGGTCAACTCAAGTACCAATGTTTCAATCAAATTTACAAAGGCTAATATAACATGTTATGGATTTAACAATGGTACAGCAAATGCAATTGTAACAGGAGGAACTCAATCATATACATACAAATGGTCGAACGGGAAGAATACTTCATTAATTAATAATTTAAAATCAGGCCAATATTATCTGACAGTTACAGATGCAGACGGATGCAAAACAGATTCTTCAATATATATTAATGACGTAAACAAACTTACTGATTCTA
>JAUZOY010000165.1 GCA_030706235.1 Bacteroidota bacterium
AATCTTTTTAGTAATTCAAAATAGTTTCTTAGCTTTTGAAAAGAGAATCTATAAATTCATATTTATTGAAAACCTGGAGATCTTCAAGTTTTTCTCCCACTCCAATATATTTTACAGGTATTTTAAATGTATCTGAAATGCCTATTACTACTCCTCCTTTTGCTGTCCCATCAAGCTTTGTAAGTGTAAGTGCATTTACTTCAGTCGCTTTAATAAATTGTCTTGCCTGTTCGATTGCATTCTGACCTGTTGATGCATCAAGTATAAGCATGATTTCATGTGGTGCATTTGGTATGATTTTTTGCATTACTTTTTTAATTTTTGTAAGCTCGTTCATCAGACCAATTTTGTTGTGAAGTCTCCCCGCAGTATCAATTATAACAACATCAATATTTTTTGCTTTGGCTGATGCAACAGTATCATATGCAACAGATGCCGGATCTGCACCCATGCCTTGTGTTATTATCGGTACATCTACTCTTTGTGCCCAAATGGAAAGTTGATCAACAGCTGCAGCCCTGAAAGTATCAGCGGCACCTATTAATACTTTTTTACCTGCTTTTTTAAATTGATAGGCAAGTTTTGCAATAGTGGTAGTTTTTCCTACACCATTAACTCCAACAACCATTATTACATACGGCTCATTTACATCAGGAATATCAAATTCCGATGTTTCACCACCTCCATTTTCATTTAATAGTTCAGCTATTTCTTCTTTTAGAATATTATTTAATTCTGATGTGCCAATAAATTTATCTTTTGCTACCCTTTTTTCAATTCTTTCAATGATCTTAATAGTAGTTTCAACACCAACATCTGAAGAAATAAGTATTTCCTCAAGATTATCGAGGACTTCTTCATCAACTTTTGATTTGCCAACAATAATCTTAGCTAACTTGGAAAATACACTTTCCTTGGTTTTGCTAAGACTTTTGTCTAACGCATCTTTTTTATCTCTTGAAAAAAAACTAAAAAAGCCCATGATTAATAAATTTATTTATATATTCTAAAAAAAATTAAGCTTTCTCCTTTACAAATTTAAAAGCAAAGAAAAAAGCTTTAAGTATCAAAAAAGATTGTTTAATTACTTTTTTGCCAAAAAATCCTGGACGTGATCTTTATGTACTATTTCTTCTTTAAAACAATAAGCCCCGGTTTTAGGTGATTTAACCATTTTAATCACTTTTGCAAATTCCTTACCGGATCCTGTTTTCAATGTTGCAACAACTTTCTTTGCCATTTTTTATTCTTTTATTTAATTTCTTTATGAACAGTAACTTTTTTAAGTATAGGATTATATTTTCTTAATTCCAATCTTTGGGTGGTATTTTTCCTGTTTTTAGTAGTTATATACCTTGAAGTGCCAGGAAGTCCGCTTGCTGCATGTTCAGTACATTCTAATATAACCTGTACTCTTGCTTCTTTACTCTTTTTTGCCATAACCTTATTGTTAATAAAATGAGGTGCAAAATTAAAACATTTTTTTTGATTGTTAAGAATTTTTTTTTGAATAAATCCTTTATGAAAATTGCAAATTATATTTTAAATAGTTAAGCTATTGAATAATATTGTTTTATAAATAAAAGAAAGTTTTAAAGAATTTTTTTATAAAAGTTAACATAAAAGTAGCAGATTTAAAATATTTCCAAATATAAGCAAAAAAAATAATTTTAAATTTTTCATAACCACTTGAATTATTAACCACGCTAGTGTTCCCATCTTTAAATTGTAGAATTAAACATTTTGGGTCAATCCAAAGTGAGCACTTGTTAATATTTGCTATTTCTTAAGTTGTAAGTTTAGTAAATAGACTTTTATATCCCCTCTCTCAAAGAAGAGAGTGTGAGGGCTTAATTTTGTGGTTTGATAATATCAAATTAAAGATTTGAAAAAAAGTAGCTAAAATAAAAAAATATAATTAGTTTTGCCTCAAAATTTGATATGATTTCCTTTATGTAAACCATATTAAATCAGCATATAATTTAGTAATAATTTAAAAGAAAAATTATGGAAAAGATCTCCAAAATCCTGATTGTATTTTTATGCATTCTACAATTTTCAATTTTTAGTTTCTTAAGGGCTCAAGTACCTGAAGGATTTAAATATCAGGCAGTAGTCAGAGATAACGCTGGTTTGATATTATCAAACAGAACTGTAAATATGCGTGTTTCTCTGCATGATATTAATTCTACCGGATTGATAATTTATCAGGAAACACATTCTGTTTCTACTGATCAATTTGGCCATGTCGATTTAACAATAGGAAATGGTTCTCCTGTCATAGGAACTTTTCCCGGTATTGACTGGTCGGCTAACAGTAAATTTATCCAAATTGAAATGGATGATCAGAATGGAACAAATTTCCATGATCTTGGTACATTTCAGTTAATGAGTGTTCCTTATGCTTTATATGCAAAAACTTCAGGAACTCCAGGAGCAACAGGCCCACAAGGGGAAATGGGACCAACAGGAGCAATTGGTGCACAAGGTCCTCAGGGAATTCCAGGAGTACCAGGACCAGCAGGAGCACAAGGTCTACAAGGAATTCAAGGAGTAACCGGACCAGCAGGAGCACAAGGGCCAACCGGAGTCCCAGGTCCAACAGGCCTGCAGGGAGAACAGGGAATAGAGGGACCAGCTGGAATCGACGGAGCAATGGGACCACAGGGAGAACCAGGAATGCCAGGATTAACAGGTCCTGAAGGAGCACAAGGCCCGGCAGGAAATGATGGAGCAACTGGTCCGCAAGGGGAAATGGGACCAACAGGAGCAATTGGTGCACAAGGTCCTCAGGGAATTCAAGGAGTAACAGGACCAGCAGGAGCACAAGGCCCACAAGGAATAACAGGTGCAATTGGAGCAACAGGTCCAGCAGGAGCACAAGGTCCACAGGGAATACAAGGAGTAACAGGACCAGTCGGGCCAACAGGATCTGACGGATCATTAAATGCATGGTCAAGAACAGGAAACTCTGGAACAAATCCTTCAACAAATTTTATAGGGACAACAGATAATATCGATTTTGCTGTTAGAACTAATAATTCAGAGAGATTAAGAATAAAAGCTGATGGTAGCTCTGTTATTCCAAATGCTAATATTACTGTTGATCTAGGTAGTTCATCAAATCAATTTAAAAATCTATACATAGGCACCAATATTAAACTTAAAGGATATACATTTATTGATAATACCGGAAGTGGAAATACATTCCTGGGAACAAATGGAAATCCAACTAATTCGGGTACGACCCAATTATTTATAGGAGATAGTGCAGGATATGCAAACACAACAGGAAGCCCAAACCATTTTGTCGGATATAAAGCAGGGTTTAAAAACACAACAGGTAGCGGTAATTACTTTTCAGGTACGGAAGCTGGTTACAATAATACTACTGCAAGTTTAAATCATTTTTCAGGTTATATGGCAGGTGTCCTTAATACTACCGGATATGAAAATCATTTTGAAGGTTATGCTGCCGGTTACAATAATACTACCGGTTATTACAATCATTTTTCAGGTAATAGAGCAGGCTCTACAAATGCTACAGGTGCGGGCAATACTTGCATAGGATATAATGCTGATGTTGCCGATGATGGATTAATAAATGCTGCTGCTATAGGTTTTGGTGCAATAGTATCTGAAAGCAATGCAATGGTTCTTGGTGGAACCGGGGTTTACGCAGTAAATGTAGGGATAGGTACTACTGCTCCGACGGAGGCACTGGAAGTTATTGGAAATGTTAAAGCAACATCTTTTATCGCAACTACAACGGGTGCCGGAGCTTATAAATATAATACTTCATCAAATATGACAGTACCTGATTATGTCTTTGATAAACATTTTGATGGATTATCAAAGGAAAATCCTGTTTATGAAATGATGAGCCTTTCAGATCTGGAAAAATATATTAAGAAAAACAGACATTTACCAAGAGTTCCTTCAAGAGAAGAATTAAAAAAAGAAGGTGCAGTCAATATGCAGGGTATATCAATGATTACACTTGAAAAAGTTGAAGAACTTTCTCTTTATATAATTCAACTGGAAAAGAAAAACAACGATTTACAACGACAAATCGATGAATTAAAGAAAAAAATAAATAATTAATTAATTGTTGTTTAGTAATAAAGATTTTTATTAATCTGTAAATACAATAATTATGAATAAAATAATAAGGAAAATATTCGCTTTTACGATATTTCTTCAATTTATATTCATGGCTTGCAATATAAATTCTTTATATGCTCAAACCGTGGAAAGAATTGTGATTTCATCGTGTGGAAAAAGTGTATCTAACGGTTATAACAGGGTGAGCTTTACAATTGGCGAACCTGCTGTTAATAATCTTGGTAATCCCAATAATATCCTTACTCAGGGGTTTCAGCAGGGTGAAATATGCAATGTGGATTTAACTAACGGGCTTGTAGCATACTATCCTTTCAATGGTAATGCAAAGGACATGAGTGGCAATAATAACAATGCTACAGTTTACGGAGCATCTCTTACAACAGACCGTTTTGGTAATCAAAACAGTGCATATAGTTTTAACGGAACTGATAATTATCTGAAGATACTTCAGTCCCCATCTTTAACTAATCTTACAAATGCAACATTCAGTTACTGGGTAAAATATACTTTACCGGATGGAAAAGTGGCTTCCACAATTTCTAATGGACCTGATGGAAATAGCTATAATGAAGACGGCTTCTTTACATGGGCTCTTAACAAAAGTATCATGCATAATCTTGGACGTCAGGGAAACTTTCAGAGTGCAAGTATAGGGTATAATGCTACTAAATCTACTAATTATCAGAATTTTGTATTTGTGACAGTAGTAATAGATGCAGATTATATCAAAACATATAGAAATGGCATTCTTGAACAGACAACACCAAGAAACAGTAAAAGTATATCACGTCCGCATCTTGACTGGTTTATAGGTCAGAGCGGAGCAAATACATATTATCTGAATGGAGTAATGGATGATATCCGCATATATAACAGAGCAATAAATGAATGTGAAATTTCAGCTCTTTATAATCTAAACCGATGTGAAGTTACCATCAGTAATTCTCATGGAACAACGCCATGTAGCGGAATGCCTACATTACTTACAGGCGGAGGTTGTAAGAACTATTCATGGAGTACCGGAGAAACAACTCCTAATATATCAGTTACGCCTACAGTTCCGACGACTTATAGTGTAACCGGTACCAACGGAGGATGTACTGCGACTGCAAGTCTTGAAGTTATGCCTGCTACAGTAGATGTAAATAGTGGACTGGCTTTACATATACCTTTGGATAATAATAGTGCTGATATAAGTGGCAATAATAACTCGGTTACAGTTTATGGAGGAACTGCATTAACTTCAGATCGTTTTGGAAATGCCAGTAATGCAATGAGTTTTGACGGGACTACAGGTTATATAAGGATAGCACAGTCTCCATCATTGAATAATCTTCAGAATGCAACAATATCTTACTGGGTAAAATATAATACGCCGACGGGTAAAGTAGGTGTAACGATAAGCAATGGTCAGGATGATGTATCTGAAGAAGGCTTTTACAGCTATGCATTAAGTAATAAATTAATGTACTTTTTAGGAAAACATAAAGATCCTAATAATGTGTATGCAAGTATAAGTTATGATGCAACTCAGCCTTTAGTTTCGCAGCAATTCAGTTTGGTAACTGTAGTTATAGATGAAAATACAATCAGCACCTATCTGAACGGAAAGTTGCAGGAGTCAAATCCAAGAAATGGCATGCCAATATCCCGCCCTGGTCAGGATTGGTATATTGGCCAGAGCGGAGCAAAAACCCAGTTTTTAAGCGGAGCTGTAGATGATATCAGAATCTATAACCGGGCATTGAATCAGTGCGAGATCAGTACATTATACAATACAAACAATTGTGGAGTTCCGATAAATGCAATGACAAAAACAGTATGCAAAGGATATCCTGCAACTATTACAATAGATGGAAATGCTAATGCTACCTATAAATGGAGTACCGGAGGAACAGGAACAACGCAGACAGTAAGTCCGACAGTATCTACAAAATACTATATTACGGTAACTCAACCATCAGGTTGTAAGTCGATTGACAGTTACTGGGTATATGTGGTTAATTGCAATGAAGACGCTTCAAATAGTGATGAGTTAGGGGTCAATAGCAATGAATTAAAAAACGGTTCATCAGTAACTGCTTTACAGTCAGAATTTAATGTTTATCCTAATCCTGTCTATGAATCTGCGAAGATTGAATATACTATTGTAAATTCCGGCAAAGTTGAAATCTGTGTTTATAATATTATTGGCAGTAAGATTGCTGTATTGACTGATGAAATAAAAGCCGGTGGAAGTTATTCAGCTGAATGGAGTAGGGAAGGTCTTAAACCCGGTGTATACTTTATGGAAATGAAAACAGGGAATGAAAGAAAACTGAAAAAAGTAGTTATAATGTAAAGGTTACAATCATAATCTCCTTTGCATGATTTCTAATTAAATACTAGAGCCTGAAATGTTCCTACATTTCAGGCTCTAGTATTTAATATTGACAATAAATTCACTTTAGCTTTCTATAAAATAAGATGTTTATAGTGATGTTAAAATATTGCTATATAATATAAAGCTATATTATTTGATTTTGTTTATATACTTTATTGTTGATTTAATTAACCATAAAACAATTAAAATATTTATGTTTGCAAATAATATTGTTTATAACAATTAATTGCTAAATTATTAATAAATAAATTATAAAATCATATGAAAAGAAAATTACTAAATGTGTTTTTTCTTGCATTGATAATGCAGATATTCAGTAACTTTTCAATTGCTACAAACTATATAGTTTCAGGATCATTCTATATGGATGGCTTGTATATTGAATCAGGAACTTATAACGGTCAACCAAATATTTCAACTTCAGATCCATTGTTATTATCTTTGGCTGACAATGGAGGTTCAACAAAAACTTTTTCTGTGCAGGATGGAAGTCCGGTAATAAATTCAGGTCTGACAGGAGCTGACATTCCTATAAAAGACCAAAGAGGATACTATCGTAATGGAATAAGTAATATTGGGGCATATGAATATAATGGACTGCCATGTTTACCGACATCTTCTATTATAACACAAACAGCTTGTTCAAGTTATACCATTAATGACAGTATATATACACAGACAGGTTTATATACTCA
>JAUZOY010000166.1 GCA_030706235.1 Bacteroidota bacterium
TAATAAGAAGGTGATTGAATGATAAATACCAGCGATATTTTCTTTGACGATGATAGAGTAGAGAATATAATTAAGGATTGGACAAAAGAAAACATACATATTGTAACTGATTTTGATCGTACTTTGACGAGCGGAGATTCAGGTACAAGCTGGTCGCTGATTTCGCATGCCGGAATCTTGCCTGAGGGATATAACATAAGAAGACAGGAATATTATGAATATTACAGACCGATTGAAATAAATGCAGCAATGCCAATAGAACAAAAAAAAGAAGAAATGACATTATGGTGGGTAAAACACCTGGAATTGCTTGCAGAATACAAGCTTAAAGAAAATGTTTTTGATAATATAACCAAAGGACAATCATCAATACAGTTTCGAGATGGCGCACAAGAGCTTTTATACTTTTGCAGAAAAGAGAGCATACCAATAATAATTATGTCTGCAGGTCTTGGAAATGTTGTTGAAAGCTTTTTAAAAAATAACAATTGCTTATACGAAAATATTCACATAATATCAAATTTTCTTGTGTTCAAAGATGGGATTGTATCGGGAGTCCCAGAACATATTATTCATTCTGTTAACAAAAATGAATGTGAATTGCCGGCATGGCTAAAAACAGAGATTGATAAAAGACCATATCCGATTTTAATGGGTGACGGTATAGATGATATAAATATGATTAGTGATGAACAAAGGAAAAAAGCATTGACAATAGGTTTTTTGGATGAGGGCAGAGAGAGCAATTTTGAAATATTTCAAAATATTTATGATATGGTTTGCATTAATAATTGCTCATTAGAACCAATTACTAAGATTATAAGCAGAAAGATTAATTTTATTTAAAAGTGGTGATTAAATGAGTGGGACAAGTATTTTCTTGGGAATGATAATTTCTACAATTGGACTTGCATATTTTATTTATGGAAAAAAGGCGGAAGAATTTACATATTTGATAGCAGGAATAGTTTTAATGGTTTATCCGTATCTTATCAGTAACGTAGTATGGACTGTTATATTAGGGATAGTATTTTGCGCAGTACCTGTTATTTTAAACAGGTTATAGAAAATTCTATAAATATATTATTTGGAAAAATTTTTGCTTTAATTGAAAAATAATGGAAATAATTTAATATAAAATATCTTACTGACTTGACTCTAGACTAGGCATAATATAATATATTGAATAGTTATTCAGCCTAATATTTTATAAACGGGAGGGAAAGACTTGATAGAAATAAAGAACTTATCAAAAGATTATGGAAAAATTAAAGCCATAAAAAATCTTAATTTCACAGTAAATAAAGGAGAAATCATGGGATTTCTAGGGCCGAACGGCGCAGGGAAATCCACCACAATGAAAATAATTACAGGATTTATTCCGCCGACAGAGGGAACGGTTATCATAGACGAAATGGATATCATGGACAATGATTACCAAACTAAAAGAAAAATCGGCTATCTTCCGGAAAATCCTCCACTATATAATGATATGACAGTAAAAGCCTACTTGAAATTTGTAGGAGAAATTAAAGGATTAAAAAAAGCTGATTTAAATGCCAGGGTTAATGAAGTTTTAGGAATGCTGGGAATAGAAGATGTTGCCAACAGACTTATACGTAATCTTTCAAAAGGCTATAAACAAAGGATAGGGTTAGCACAAGCAATAATAAGCGATCCCGACGTTCTTGTTTTAGATGAACCAACAATAGGGCTTGATCCTGCGCAAATAATAGAAATACGAGACTTGATTAAAAAATTAGGCAAAGACAGAACAATAATTTTAAGTTCTCATATTCTTCCTGAAGTAAGCCAAATTTGTGAAAGAGTTGCAATAATAAATAAAGGTGAAATTATAGCAATTGATACGCCGGATAATTTATCTAAAAAGCTAAAAGAATCAAATGTGATTGAAACAAGAATTATCGGGGAACAAGAAAAAGTCATAGAAGCAATTAAGAAAATTAAAGGCGTAACCGGAGTAGAGGCAATTGGAGAAAAAGAAAAAGGGTCAATTGATTACAGAATTGAAGCTGACTCTCAGACAGATTTAAGACAAGATTTATTTAAGGTTATGTCAGATAATAAAGCTAACATAATTGAACTAAAAACAGTTGACTTAAGCCTGGAGGACGTATTCTTACAGCTTATGACAAATGAAGCGGAAGTTACTGAAGATAAAGAAGAAGTAGAAAATAAAGAAGAAAAAGCTTCGGGAAAAGAAGCAGAAATAAAAGAAGACAAAGAAGAAAAGGAGGAAGAAATACATGAGTAAGATGTGTGCAATATATAAAAGAGATTTATCATCGTATTTTTCATCTCCAACTGCTTATATTCTCATCGGAATCTACCTATTAACAGCATCATATTTCTTTTGCATTTCTGTTTTCGGTTCACAAACTGCAACTATGGAATATGCTTTTATGTATATGTTTATGATATTTCTTGTAATAAGTCCAATATTAACTATGAGACTTATTGCTGAGGAAAAGAAGTTAGGAACAGATCAACTCTTATTAACATCACCTCTTCGCATTTGGGATATTGTACTGGGAAAATTTTTTGCGGCATTAACACTTTATGCTGTAATGATGGCCGTAACATTAATTTTTCCCGCCATACTTTACTATTATTCAAAAATTGATTTAGGGCCTGTTATAACAGGATATATAGGATTATTTCTAATGGGAGGAGCATTTATATCAGTAGGGTTGTTTGCATCTTCCTTAACTGAGAATCAAATAATTTCCGGAATAATAAGTTTTGTAATATTGCTATTATCTGTATCACTTGAAGCAATAGCGACATTTGCGCAGGGAACGGTTCAAGCATTACTAAATTATCTTTCTTTAATGAGAAGATTTTATGAAAATTTTCAAGTTGGAATCTTAGATGCCGGAGATGTCTTTTATTATTTGAGCTTTATGTTTATATTTTTATTGCTTACGGTAAGCGTAATTCAAAGATATCGATGGACTAGGGGGTAAGATGATGAAAAAGTTTTTTGGTGATAAGAAGTTTAAATTTGGTTTAAATGCAACAACTATAACAATCCTCATAATAGGTTTGATAGTTCTTTTAAACATTGTTCTTTACAGGTATTCTTTCAAAAAAGATTTTACTGCAAATAAAACATATGAAATTTCACAACAAACAAAAGATATCCTAAAAAATCTTGATAATTCAGGCAAAAAGGTAGATATGCTTCTGTTTACGTCAGCTAATTACAGCAATTATATAGATTATAAGCAAAAAGATTTAATTGAGCAATTAGCCCAACAGTATGATAAGGCATCGTCCAGCCTTACGTTACAAAGGATTGACATTGATAAAAATCCTGCTATTGCCGAAAAATATGCTGTTGCATACCCTTATGAAATTGCTTTTACAATGGGTGACCGTTCAAAATTAGTCGGATTAAGCGATATGTTTAGCGATGAAGGATTTGCGGGAGAACAGTCAATGACAAGTGCATTGAATTATGTTTTAAACGAAAAACCTTCCGTTTTGTACATTCTTCAGGGACATAAGGAAAAGAATTTAGAGACTGATATAACAGCATTAAAAGCTTATATGCAAAGAGAAGGCTATACAATAAAAACACACAGTCTTACAGCACAAGGAAAAATTCCGGATGATGCATCTGCAGTTATTGATATTGGTGCAAGTACTGAATTTTCGGCAACAGAGATAGGATTATTAAAGGATTATCTCAATGGCGGAGGCAAAGCATTATTCTTGATGAATTCATATTTTGACCAACCTCAAATTTCAGCTTTAAGCGATATGCTTAAAGGTTATGGAATTTCGGTTAATAATGATATAGCATTTGATCCTGCAGCTAATAGAAGCGTCGGGGGCAGCCAGGATATAGTTATCCCTGAATATCAAGACAATCCGGTTGTAGCCAAACTAAAAGATATTAAATATTACTTTATGGTTGTACCTGCATCAAGAAGTATAGATGTTTTACCGGATGTAAAAGACACAACAGTAGAATCATTATTAAAAACATCCGATGAATCCTGGGGTGAAACTAACATTAATGATTATAACAATCAAAAAGCCGCGTTTGATGCAGCAGATAAAAAAGGCCCGCTTAATGTAGCTGTAGTAGCTTCAAAGACAATAGCGCCGGATAAAGAAATGAAAATAATTGTATCAGGCAGTGATCTTATAATATCGGATAAATTTTTACAAATCACCAATTGTCAGCCTAATATGGATTTTGTATTAAACAGCCTTGCTGAGCTAACAAATAACAAGCAGTTAATCAGTATAAGACCGAAGCCATATGACCAAAAACAGTTAACTTTACCGACAACTACTCAAAAAGTTATGTTTATTGTGTTCGTAATTTTGCTTCCCGGTATAGTATTTATTATCGGATTTATAATTTGGCTTAGGAGGAGACATCTATGAGAAAGTATTGGCCTACAATATTAATATTTATCCTGTTTATTTCGTTGTTAGGCTATGTAATTTATACTTGGGGTTATAAACCATCGAGTCCGTCAAATACGCAGAAGATTTTTGACATTTCGCAGGACCAAGTATCTTCTGTAGAAGTTAAAACGCCTGAATCCAAGTATGAAGTTAAAAAGGAAGATAAACATTACAGTTTATTTATTCCTGAAGAGGTCGGATCATACGAGAGTTACTTGGAAGGCATAGTTACAGGAGCAACTGGGATTAGTTATCAAATGATAATTTCTGAAAATGAACAGAATCTAGCTCAATTTGGGCTGGATAACCCAAGCAATATTGTGACAATAAATCTTAAGGACGGCTCTAAAAAGGTTCTACAAATAGGTAAAGGTACTCCTACGCAAGATGGCTTTTATGTAAAAGAAGAAGGTAAGAATATAATATATAAAGTTGATGCATCGACAGCAGGAACACTTCAAAAAAATATTAATGACATAATTAATAAAAATGTTTTAGCTATTTTTAATACAACTGATTCCAATAAAATTGTATTAACTGTTAACGGACAGGCAAAAACATTTGATAAAAAGAATAATAATTGGTTCGTGGACGGTAAGCAGCTAAATGCCGATAAAATAACCCAATTGACAGATACTATAAAAAAATTAGAGGTTGATGGAATGAGTAATAAGGCAGACTATGTGGATGCAAATTCAACACCATTTATAAGGCTTCAAGTATATCAAGATGCATCAGAGTTTATGGATCTTTCCTTAATTGAAAGAGACAGCAGTGCATATAATGTTGTAATGAAAAATTTCCCGGTGCAATATTATATCTCCAAAGATAACTTCAATACTAAAAAAGATGATTTAATTAAAATCTATAATGAGGCTATGTCTCAATAATTAAAAATAAGGGCATAATTTATGCCCTTATTTTATTGAGTTAAAAATAAGACTTGAGAAATTAAAATATATGCAATATAATATAATTTGAAGTTTTTATTATTTTTTAGGAGGGTAATTTACCTAATGGAATCTGAGTTGTGGTGGCAGATAATAATTATTATTATTTTGGTGGGAGTGAATGCTTTTTTTGCAGCGTCCGAAATTGCGATTATTTCGTTAAATGATGCAAAGGTTAAACATCTTGCTGATGACGGAGATAAAAAAGCAAAAATATTAAATAGATTGATAGAAGAACCAAGCAAATTCTTATCAACCGTTCAGGTTGGTATGACTATAGCAGGATTTTTTGCTGATGCAATAGCTGCCTTGGTTTTTGCACAAATGATACCCAAACTGTTTATAACTATGGGGCTTCATTTTTCGGAAAAAACTGCCCAAAATATATCAGTTTTGATCAGTACGATTGTTATATCTTATATAGTATTGGTATTTGGAGAATTGGCACCAAAGAGATTGGCGCTTGAAAAATCCGAAGAAATATCAAACTTTGTAGCAAAACCTGTAGAAGTAGCTTCTAAAGTAGCATCACCATTCGTTAGAATACTAACTGCTTCAACTAATTTTGTTGTGCGTTTGTTAGGAGGCAATCCTGAATTCAATCAAAGCAAAATTACTGAAGAAGAAATTCGTATGATGATAAACGTAGGAGAAGAAAAAGGTGTACTGATGGAACGTGAAAAAGAGATGATAGACAGTATATTTGAATTTGACGACACTTTTGCAAAAGAGGTTATGACTCCAAGAATAGATATGATATGTATATCGGTTGATGCATCTCTGGATGATATAGTCGATTTGACAATTAAAGAACAGTTTTCAAGAGTGCCGGTATATGAAGGAACTATTGATAATATTATTGGCGTATTAAACGTCAAAGACTTATTTAATGTATTTAAAGAGAAAAAGGAAAAGCAATTTTCGGTAAAAGACTACTTAAGGCCTTCGTTGTTTATTCCTGAAAATCAAAAGACAGATGTATTATTAAAGACTCTGCAGGCAAAAAGAACCGAGATTGCAATTGTTATTGATGAGTATGGCGGCACGGCTGGCCTTGTAACAATTGAGGTTCTTGTTGAAGTATTTGTCGGTTATATCATGGTTTAATTCGATGATGTGGAAATAGAGATTTAAAAAATAGATGATAACCCTTATATAGTTAATGGTATGTTAAGTATCGATGAAGTTAATGACGAACTTGACTTAAACCTTTCAGATGAAGGAGCAGACACCATAGGCGGTTATGTTTTAGGCATAATGGGAAGAATACCGGAACCGCATGAGAAACCTATAATTGAACACGATGATTTAATACTTAAGGTTGAAGAAATGGACGATAGAAGAGCAGCAAAAATAAAAATAGCAATAAACAGAAAAATTGAGGAAGAAGCTTAAAAACCGGGGGTTTGATTAATCAAACCCCTATATTTATGTAAAAATTAATTAATTACTTTAAAATGTGAAGCACTTGTGATAAAATAATTCTTATATTTAAGCAAGGAGTGAATCAATTGATAGTCCAGCCTGAACAAAAAGTAAAAACTAAAAAAATAGTATTGATAGCAATTCTTGTTGTTATCTGTGGATTTTGTGTTTTTGCATATTACAATCAAGGCAGTTTTTTAAATATGAAATTTCTTTTTACAGGGCAGACAAACACTAATTCAAAGTCAATTCTTAAAGTACAATATGATCAAAATCAAAAGCCAACCTTTGCAACTTATGACAATAAGGTATTAAGTATAACAAAAGACGGTATAAAAGCAATAACTATGGAAA
>JAUZOY010000167.1 GCA_030706235.1 Bacteroidota bacterium
AAAACGAAAAAGGATCAAGGAGAGTCCTGAAGAAATTACGGAAAAATATATTAATCCGGGGATTGAGAAATATCTGAACAAGGAATACCGTGAGGCTATACAGGATTTTAAAGTTGCTATCAAAAAGTATCCGGAATCGGGATTGAGTTATTATTACAGGGGGTTGTGCCATAGAAATTACAGAAAGAATTTTAAGATGGCAATTAAAGACCTGACTAAGGCACTGGAATTTATGGAGGGGGATGAGGTTTTGTATTTTACTCGTGGATGGTGCTATTACCGGAGGGAGAATTATAAGGATGCTATTCCGGATTTTACTAAAGCCATTGAACTTAATCCAAAGAGAAAAGAGGCTTATTATAAAAGGGGAAGTAGTTATGAATATACAGGAGAATTTGAAAAAGCGATTCCTGATCTTACAATATATATTAATTCAAGGCGAACATACCATGTTGCATACAGGAAAAGAGGACGTTGTTATTATGATACAGGAAAATGGGAACTGGCGATTGAAGATTTTACAAAAGCATTGAAAATGAGTTTAAAAGAAACTGAAAGTTATGTGTTAAGGGGTGATTGTTTCTGGGAGCTGAAAGAATTTGAATATGCAATCAGCGATTATACAAAATATCTTAAAAATTCTAAATGGAGCTGGGCATATATCAGGCGTGCAACATGTTATCTTGAAATGGGTGATATGGAGATGGGTCTGTCTGATTTTAACAGGGCTATAAAGAGTGAACCAGAAAACGGATATGCATATTATGACAGGGGATTGGTTTATTATGATTTAGCAGAATATGATAATGCGATAGATGATTTTACCAAAGCAATTGAGATTATACCGGATTTTGAGGATGCGTATTATTCCAGAGGAATGGTCCGGGATCTGATAGGAGATAATAAAGGGGCGGAAGAGGATTTTGGGAAAGTGGAGTTTGAAGAAGATGATGAAGATGAGTGGTGATGATGTGATATGCTGATGGGTTGATGTGATTATGTGGAGATGTGCAGAGTAGGATTTAACCGCAAAGGGCGCAAAGGTTAATCGCAAAGTTACGCAGAGGTAAATGTTGAGAGATGAGAGTGAGGAATGATGAATTATGAGTGATGAAAGAAAAAAGACCCCGGCGTTGTTGGCGCCGGGGTGGAAGCTTTTAGGTTGAAAGTTTTTCGGAGTTGAGAATCAGAAGACAGATCGGATCATCATAGCATTGTTTTGTGCGAAGAGGTACTGAACGAGATTTACTTCCTGTGAGAATTCAATTCCTATGGCATTGACAACTGAAACATCAGCACCAAGAACCGGAGTGCCGGATATTGTTGCAGTGATAACAGTGGGAGCAAGAACCGGGGAATTAACAGGGATGTAATCGCTGTAAGTCCTGGCAAAGAGCATGTTGTTGACAGAATCTGTAGGGTAATACTTTTTGGCCGTTGCATCGTATTGGTAGTTTGAAACTACATTAACCGCATTGATGAAACGAACATGAGAAGCACCCTGAGGTACATAGAGATCGTCTTTTGGGTTAAAAGTTTGAAGTGTAAGAGTGGATGTTAATCTGTCGGGAGATATGGAAAGATTGAACGGAACCTGAAAAACAGAACCCATAGGACATTTGCAATTAAAATCGAAGTCAGCAAGAAGTTCTTTGTGTTCAGAGATGTTCAGTGGTCTTTCACCACGGACTCCATCGGCAAGGATGAGTATTTCATGAAGGGCTTTAGTTAACCTTCCGGTGAACTTACGGTCGGTCATGTATTTCACAAAGGTGGAAAAGCCTCTGCGAGTAGCTTTGGTTACAGTTCCAGCTCCACCCATTTCAGTATCGTTTTCACGAGTACGCTTCATGGATTCGGCTGTTTCAATTTTCTCTTTATCAAGAGAAGTCGTTCTTTTAGCGAAGCTATTGCCATCGAGCTTATAGAACGTTACAGGTCCCAGTGCCCCTCTGAGGGGAAAAAGGGTTTCATTATTCCGTGCCATAATATTAAGTATTTAAAGGCTGTGGAAAAAAATAAATTGATTTAGATGAAAAACTTTAACCTAAAACTTCAATGAACTTGTTTTGTATAAAAAAGTATACGCCTATTATACGAAAGGAATAATCGGAGGTTACATTAAATATAAAAAATAATTAAAAAGATTATAAAGTTTTTAAAAGATAATTTCAACAGTATTTTTTTCATAAGGTTTATAATAATGAAGGTTAAAAAACTATGTGGGGAATCGATATTGCTACTAAGCTACCGGGAGTTACAGCACTCCAACATTAAAGGAGATAACATACGAAAAATGCGGCTAAAGTCAAAATGTTGTTGTTATTCAATCCGTTGGCTGAAGCCAACGGCAATAAATGTCAGATTCCTCAAGTTTTATCGAACGATCATCAACATTTTCAATCCATCTGACATTCTAACCCATCCCGCAAAATGGTAGTGGTGGTTGTTTATCTTGCTATAAACAGTTCACTACTTTGTAGTGAAGTATTCAGGTTGGGGTTTGAATATTCGCGAAGTGTTGGGACAATCAGGACAATCAGGACTGGCAGGACGATCATGACGAGTGTGACAGGCAGTTTAAAACTATAAAATAAAGACATTTATGGCAAGGAATGCAATTGCTGCGAGTGTCATTAATAATATATAGAAACTAATATTTCCGTTTTGGATTTTTCTTGCTAATGAACCGAGTGTCAGGGATAGTGTTCCTGCAGAGTTGACTGTTTTATCAATTGTTCCCTTTTCAATAGTCGGCAGTAACTTTTCTGAAAGAAAATCATATGGTTTTTCAAACAGGAAGCGGTATAATTCATCTACATAGAATTTATTGTAAACCATTTTCTCAATGAAATTCATTTCTGTTATAACTTTTGGTCCTTGTGCCGGTTTACTTGTATACCTGAACCATACAATAATTATCATTATCAGGACTACAATTACGGTTGTAGATATTAGGAAATATTCTGTTGTGTCATCAATGCCGGTTTCAGCAGATTCAATAGCAAGATAATTATCCAGATAATTATTTCCTCCAAATATTTGCGGCAGATTGATGAATCCTCCGGCAAGAGATAATACAGCAAGTATTATAAGAGGTATGGTCATTATTAAAGGGGATTCATGAAGTGCAGATATGTCTTTATCAGGTTTTATTATATCTTCGTCATCGTGATTATCCGGAGAGTTTCCTCTGTATTCACCATAGAATGCGAGATAGAAGACACGGAAAATGTAAATACAGGTTAGGATAGAACCAAGAACAGCAAAGATCCATAAACTCGGGCAACAGTTGAATGTATTCAGCAAAATCTGATCTTTTGAAAAGAATCCTGAAAATGGAGGAATGCCTGAAATTGCAAGAGCTGCAATAAGAAAAGTAATAAAAGTTACAGGCAGTTTACCGGCAAGACCACCCATCATTCTTAGGTTTTGTTCACCATTGAGTGCATGGATTATACTTCCGGCAGCAAGGAAGAGCAGTGCCTTGAAAAATGCATGTGTGGTAAGATGAAACATAGCAGAAGAATATGCTCCCAATCCCAAAGCAAGAAACATATAACCCAGTTGACTGATTGTAGAATAGGCAAGAACTTTTTTAATATCTTCCTGGTACAGAGCAATTGTAGCAGAAAGTAAAGCTGTAGTTATTCCGATAATAATTATCAGATCCATTGTAAGTGGAGCAAATCTGAATAATAAATTTGAGCGGACAATCATATAAACCCCGGCAGCAACCATAGTAGCAGCATGTATTAGAGCAGAGACAGGAGTAGGACCGGCCATTGCATCAGGTAACCATGTATATAGGGGTATTTGTGCGCTTTTTCCGACAGCACCTACTAATAAAAGTAAAGTAATGATGGTTATTGTTTTTGTATCCTGACTCAGTATATGATGAGCGGTAAAAATATTATTGAAAGATAGTGTTTCAAAATTAATTATCATAAGAAACAATGCAATAAGAAAGCCTAAATCGCCTATACGATTCATGATAAAAGCTTTGCGGGCTGCATAGTTAAATTCGTTATTTTTAAACCAGAAGCCGATGAGCAAATATGAGCAAAGACCTACACCTTCCCATCCAATAAACATGATGAGATAATTAGCACCAGTAATTAATATCAGCATAAAAAATATAAAGAGGTTCATCCATGAGAAAAAGGTATGAATTCTATTATCTGAATGCATATATCCAATAGAATAAATATGAATTACAGTGCCGACACCTGTAACGACAAGCATCATAAGAACAGAAAGGGGATCTATAAGAAATTCGAAAGGTATGTTTATCTGACCTGTAATTATCCATTGCGAAAGATATATAGTTTGGGCAGGGATGTTTTTTTTCAGATTTATAAAAATAATAAGTGATAAAATCAATGGAACGAATACGGCAATACTTCCAATAATTCCTGAGATTTTTCCGGGTAGATTTTTATTAAGAAAAGCATTAATAAGGAATCCTGCAAGTGGAAACAGGAGTATCAGAATAATATATATGGTGGTATTATTCATTACCATTTGAGTTTATTTAGTTCGTTTACATCAATGGAGTTAATGTTCCTTTTCATCATAACAAGAAGCGAGAGACCAAGGGAAACTTCAGCAGCAGCTACAACCATAATGAAAAAGACAAATACCTGAGCAGCGGGGTCAGAATGGTAAGCAGAAAATGCAATTAACAGCAAGTTCACAGAATTTAGCATTAACTCGATACACATAAGAATAATAATAGTGTTTCGACGGAAAAGAACGCCAAGTAGACCTATAGAAAACAGCGCAAAGCACATAATTATATAATATTCAATAGGTACTACCTGAATTGCGCTTATTATTTTATGTTCTGTCATGTAGTTTATTTTTCGACACAAATCTACATATTTATTTCAATAAATAGAAAAAAATTATAAAATGTTTCTTAAATTTTATAATAACCGGAGCTTAATAAAGGCAATCATGTAATCTGAGCTGTAAAATTTGTAATAACCCTCAATGAAATAAAAACAATTTATAAGATTATTAACTTTTTAATCTTAAATTAATGTAATCTGTTAATTCTTTATAACTTTGCAAACTTTTTTAATTTAAAGAAATTGTTGAATAAATGGATAAGAACACAATAATTGGGGTATTATTAATCGTACTTGTACTTGTTGGATATGGCATACTTACATCACCTTCTGAAAAAGAAAAGCAGGAGATGAGGAGGATGCAGGATTCGATTGCTTTGGCTCAGAAAAAAATGGTTCAAACAGCCCAGGCAGCTGCAAAAAGCCAGAAGGATACCAGTAAAGTGAATGGAGGTGTTGCTGCGGATACTACAAAGAAAGGCATACATCCTGAATTAGGGGCATTTGGATATGCTGCAAGTGGTAAGGAAAAATTTTATACACTGGAAAATGAACTTATAAAAGTAAAAATTTCAAATAAGGGAGGAAGGGTTTATTCAGTTGAACTAAAAAGATATAAAACAGACAAAAAGAAACCTTTGATTCTTTTCAATGGTGATTCTTCAAACTTTGCATTGAACTTCTTTGCAAATAACAGAAGCATAACAACTGATAAACTTTTTTTCAAGCCTTATTCTTATAATCTATGTAAGGAGGAAAATACAAGTATCAGTGGTAAAGATTCTCTTGTACTTGGTATGCGATTATATGCTGACAGCATTGATCAGAGTAAATATATAGAGTTTTTGTATACACTTAAGGAAAAAAGCTATAATCTTGGTTTCAGGATTAATTTTTCCAATATGAACAATGTGATTGCAGCCAATATTAATTCCATGTCCTTTAACTGGAATCAGAGTTTACCATCACAGGAAAAGAGTATAACAAATCAAAGAAATGCATCTACAATTTACTACCGATTTGCTAACGAAGATATTGATAATATTTCAGAGACAAAAGATCAGGAAAATGATCTTAAAACAAAAGTGAAATGGGTAGCATTTAAACAACAATTTTTTACTTCTGTTTTAGTAGCGGACAACAGTTTCAATAATGCAATTGTCAAGACTGTTACAGATAAGAATTCGCAGACTGTAGTAAAAGACATGTATGCATCTATAGATTTTGCATATAATCCAAATACTCCAAAAGAATCTTTTGGAATGTCATTCTATTTTGGACCTAACCATTATCAGACATTAAAAAGTAATCATTTAAGTCTGGAAAAACAGATACCGTTAGGCTGGGGTATTTTCGGATGGATAAACAGGTTTGCAGTTATACCTGTGTTCAATTTCCTTGATGGTTTTAACTGGAATTATGGTATAATTATATTGATACTTACCATACTTATTAAGATAGTGCTTTTCCCGATAGCATATAAGACATATGTTTCATCAGCAAAGATGAGAGTTCTGAAGCCTGAAATAGATGAGATAAATGCAAAATTCGGTAAGGAAGATGCATTAAAGAAACAGCAGGCAACAATGGCACTTTATAAAAAGGCGGGAGTTAATCCTATGGCCGGATGTATACCTATGTTGTTGCAGTTGCCTATACTTATTGCAATGTTCAGATTTTTCCCTTCATCAATTGAACTAAGACAGCAGGGATTCCTCTGGGCAGACGATCTTTCGACATATGATTCAATATATAACTTTGGTTTTAATATACCATTTTATGGTGATCATATTAGTTTGTTCACATTGCTGATGACTATTTCTACAATCATCTATACAAAGATGAACAATGATATGATGAGTCAATCCAATCAAATGCCGGGGATGAAATTCATGATGTATTTCATGCCTGTTATGTTCCTTGGTATTTTCAATAATTATTCTGCAGGGCTTAGTTATTATTACTTCCTTGCAAATATCTTTACTTTTGGTCAGCAGTATTTTATCCGAAAGTTTATAAATGAAGAAAAGATCCACAAACAGATACAGGAAAATAAAAAGAGACCAGCATCTCAGAAGAAATCTGCATTTCAGGCAAAGCTAGAGGAAATGGCTAAACAACGTGGTGTTAAAATAAAATAATACGGATTCATGTGGTAAGACCAAGATTATTCCTTATGCCGTTTTCAGTCCTGTACGGACTGATTACATTAATCAGGAATCTCTTCTATGATCTTGGTATATTCAAACAGAAGTCTTTTGATATTCCTGTTATATCTGTCGGAAATCTGAGTGTCGGAGGAACGGGCAAAACACCTCA
>JAUZOY010000168.1 GCA_030706235.1 Bacteroidota bacterium
GAGTGTATTTTTCATTTTTATATAACTGAAGGTTGGGCAATGAATTTCCCTGATTATCTATATGATTACTCTGATCAAAAAGAGAAGAAGTAGGGTCAATAACACTGCCAATACCCATAACAAAAGCCTTATAAGCTGTTGGTTGATTATTAACATTAAAATAACTGACAGCTAAGCTATCATAAAATA
The DNA here is from genome assembly GCA_030706235.1 of Bacteroidota bacterium. Taxonomy (GTDB): domain Bacteria; phylum Bacteroidota; class Bacteroidia; order Bacteroidales; family GWE2-29-8; genus JAUZOY01. Next base: position 190 of record JAUZOY010000168.1, read on the forward strand.
ATGGCTCAATGTAATAATACACATTACCTGAAAGGTTATTATAGTAGTTAATATATGGATTATAAGCAGCGTGAATTCTGTTCTCATTTGTTTTTAAATTTGACATATGAATGAAATTTTTATTGATATTATTAATATCAATGTTTGTGCGTTTATGCTCAGATGTAGTGAGATTAGTTTTTTCTATTACTCTCTGGGCGTTAATAAACAGAGAATTAAGTGATAAAATAATTGTAAGTAGTAATTTTATTTTCATAAGTGAACCTCCTTTTTTTTATTTGTTAATAATATTTCAAAATAAATTATTTATTAAATAAATCGAGCAAATTTATAAATTATTTTTAGAATATAAGTATAATTCATAAAGTTTAATAATAAATATTTTTATAATATGTTGAATTATATTATTTTAATAATTATATTTATTATAATGAATAATATAATTTTTTAGAAAAATTGAATTTCTGGTGGTAATGATTTAAAATTCAAATAAGGCTATTAGTTGATAATAAATTTTTTACTGGTAGGTTGTTCTTCTGCAAACTTAACATTGATTTGGGAAAACTTTGTAGCTTAAATTACAGTAGTCATAAAAGTTTGAGAAATTAAAAAGGGCAAAGTAAAATGCTTTGCCCTCCAAACTTTTATAAGAAGAAATTGTATTATTCTTTAGTAGTAGTTTTAGGATTTTGTTTTTTTTCTTTTCTGATTTGTTCTTTTTCTTCTTCATGTTTGATTGAAATCTTAGAACTCTTCTTAGGGTCCTTTGGATTGGTCTTTTTTTTAGCCATATGATTTAAGTTTAGTTTTAAATAGTTATAAGTTATAACTAATGATATTTATTAATATTGTGCTAAAGAATAAAAATAATTGTATGGAATAGAAAAAAAAAGATATAGATAGTTTGGCGTGATACGGAGATAGTCTTATTTAAGTCTCATAACTTCGTTTATTAGAGGAGGAAGGCCGTTTTTTGCCTGATCTTCATAGAAACTCATTTCGCAATAAATATATTTGCCTCTGACTTCAGAGGTTACGTAGTAAATAATTAATGTATTATTAGTTCCGGCTAAAATGTATTTTGGAAAAGGTCTTTCACAAGTCAATTTTTTTGCTTTTGTTTCTTTCCCTTCGAATACTACATCAATATCTTCTTCTTTGTAAATTTTAAGCTGTTTTTTTGTAATTGCTATCTGAATGTCTGTGAAACTTTTTGCCTTGTCTAATGTGTTGAATACAGACCAGTTCATTTGTCCTCTGTCTGTGCATTGAATATCATGAGGATTTTTCCAGAAACATACAGGGCCAAGGATTATTTTACGACCAACAAAATTAATATCATATGCATCCGGACTTGTAAAAATATTAATGTTTAATCCGTCGTAAAATATAGCTTTACTGATGTTGACTTGAAATTCATCGTCAGCATTATTATATGTAAGAAAGCTTAAAGCAAAAATTCCTCTTAATTTATCAGGGAAAAGATAAACTATACGGTTTTGAAAAAGTCCATGTGCAAATGTATCTATTTGCTGATATTTCCTATTCGGTTTTGGCAAATCTTTTATATTCGTATCAGTCAGACAAGCATATGGTAATATTTTATTAATTATATTATTAAAATTTTTATTGTTTGCGCTGAGATCATATTTTTCTATTACAACAATATTTCCTTCTCCTTCCAAAAAAACTTTTGTATTATCCTGATTTATCAAGCCATGAAAATTCTCAAAAATAGTTGAAGAGGGAAGTATATCTGCCGGCCTGTCTTTATTAATTTGTGGTGAACCTGAAATTGTTAACGGAAGTTTAGAAATTTCGCATGATGATAATGTAAAAATTAAAAGTACTAATATGCTAAAATAGAATCTTAAAATGTTTTTCATAAAAAAATAAGTTTAATTGTATATAATTGCGGTATTTATTGCTTAGAATCAAACAATATAATTTGAGCCTATAAAAACCTTTGTTGATATACAAAAATAATAAAAATATCCTAAAGGGATACATTTTATTTTAACAGCTGTTATATGATTAACAAATTTTCAAATTTTCAAATTCATTAGCTAAATCAAACATATTAATTCCGTCGAAATTTCCTGAGCTCATCATAAGGAGTATCCTGTTTTTCCATGATTTACTTTTTAGAAACTGCAATAATTCTGAAGATTTATTAAATACAATAATATCTTTTCTTCCAAATGCAACTTTTATATCTTCTATACTTATAGATTCCAGCTTTTTATGCTCTATAGTTTCAGGATTAAAATATACAACAGCAATGTCAGGTTCATTCATTGTGCCGAAATATTCTTTAAGAAAAGTTTTATTAAGACTGCTAAATGTATGAAGTTCTATGCATGCCGTGAGTTCTTTTTCAGGGTATTGTTGTTTTACGGCAGATGCTGTTGCGCTGAGTTTTGATGGCGAATGAGCGAAGTCGCGATAAAAAATAAAATTATCATTTTTATAAACGGTTTCAAGTCTTTTAGATGCTCCGGGAAATGAAGAAATGGCATTATAGAAGGTGTCGTCATTAATTCCAAGATTATTGCAAATTACCTTCGCCCCACTGATATTTTGCAGATTATGTTTGCCGAATACTTTAATAGGAACATTAAGTTGGCCTCTATCAGTCAAGTATGTTATACCATCTTTAATAGTAAATTGATGAGTTTGGTATGGAATCTTTTCTATATTACTTTTTGATTCTTTTGATACTCTTTGTAGATTTAAATCATCAGTAAAATAAGTAAGAATTCCATTGTCTTCGATTGTATTGGCAAAAGTCAGAAATTGTTTATAATATTCTTCAAATGTAGGAAAGACATTAATATGATCCCATGCAATACCACTTAAAAGGGCTAAATGGGGCTTATAAAGATGGAACTTAGGCCGTTTGTCAATAGGGGAGGTTAGATATTCATCTCCTTCGAGTATAATCACCGGGGCATCATTTGATATTTTTACCATAGTTTCGAAGCCTTCAAGTTGAGCTCCAACGAGGTAATCTGTATCGATTCCTGCCTTTCTTAGTACATGAATTATCATAGCAGTAATAGTCGTTTTACCATGGCTTCCTCCAATGACAACTCTTTTTTTGTTTTTGGATTGCTCGTAAATATATTCGGGATATGAAAATATCTTTAATCCTGTTTCTTTTGCTTTAATAAGTTCGGGATTATCTTCTCTTGCATGCATACCGAGAATAATAGCATCATATGATTCATCAAGAATTTCCGGATGCCATCCAATTTCTGAAGGTAATAAACCATATTTATTAAGATTAGATTTTGCGGGTTCGAATATTTCATCATCTGAGCCCGTAACGATAAATCCTTTTTTATGTAAGGCTATTGCAAGATTATGCATAGCGCTTCCTCCTATAGCTATGAAATGTACCTTCATAAATCTTTGAATATGGAATTAATATATTACTTCCGCAAAACTACAGGATTTTTTATAAATAAGTCAAATAATAATCATTACTGCTATAATGAACTTTTTTCTGATTCTTATTATTTAATTGGTCATGTTTGAAAAACACGTTTATTTACGTGTTATGATGTTATAATAATTTGTTATATTTGTAATCTTAATAAGAGATATATTAATAATTTTACACTAAAGATTTATGTCAGTATTAGTAGGAAAAAAAGCGCCTTTATTTAAAGCTGCCGCCGTAATTAATGGTGGTGAAATTGTCCCTGATTTTTCTCTTGAACAGTTCATAGGGAAAAAATATGTAATATTTTTCTTTTATCCAATGGATTTTACTTTTGTATGTCCGACTGAAATAATAGCATTCCAGGATAAAATTGAAGAATTTGAAAAAAGGAATGTGGCCGTAGTAGGATGTTCAGTTGATTCTCAGTACACTCATTGGGCTTGGTTGAACACTGAATTAAAAGATGGCGGTATAAAAGGAGTTAAGATTCCTTTAGTAGCTGATTTTTCTAAAACCATATCTTTAAATTATGGAGTTCTTGCAGGCGATTTTGATTATGGTGAAAATGGAGAAATGTTATTTGAGGGTACACCTGTAGCTTATAGGGGACTATTCCTTATTGATAAATTAGGAATAGTACGACATCAATTGGTCAATGATCTTCCATTGGGACGAAATGTTAATGAAGCGATAAGAATGGTTGATGCACTTCATCATTATGAAGAAAAGGGCGAAGTATGTCCGGCAAATTGGGAAAAAGGCAAAAAAGCAATAAAAGATACGCATGAAAGTGTTTCGAGTTATCTTGCAAACCATTAGTTAATAAATGTTTCCAACGTTAGAGCCTCATGGGTGAAATATTCCTGTGGGGTTTTTTATTTTAATAATGCTGCTTTGGCAGATTTTTTGATTGATATTGATATAATAACCTTTTTCTTAGAATAAGTCTTAATAATAAACGTTATTTTATAAGGAATCAGGCTGACAATAATAATTCTAAAAATGAAAAAGTTTGTTTTTATATTGCTATGTATGATGGCTTTAATTGCCTCCGGGGTCCTTGCTCAGGATCGCAGTAAGAGTATGGCATATAAAAAAGTAATTGATAATAAGGATACCATCTGGGAAATAGATTTTCCATATGTTGATATAACTGCGAAGAGAGTATTTAAGAATGCTGAAGAAGCTCAGAAGTTTTCTAAATTAATGAGAGATGTAAAAAAAGTTTATCCTTATGCCAAAATTGCCGGATATAAAATCAGAGTGTATAATGATGACCTGGCAAAATTAAATTCAAAAAAAGATAGAAAAGAATATCTGAAGAAAGCAGAGAAGGAATTGAAAGCTGAATATGAACCGGTTATAAGAAATATGACATTTACACAAGGAAAAATATTAATAAAACTGATAGACAGAGAAACCGATAAGACTTCATATGAATTAATTAAAGAATTAAAGGGTTCATTTTCTGCATGGTTATGGCAGGTTGTTGCAAGAGTTTTTGGCGCAAATCTGAAAATGGAATATGATTTGAGTGGAGAAGACAGAATGATTGAACAAATCATTACCCAGATAGAAGCCGGAAAAATTTAAATGATTATAGAAAAGCTCTAACCCCAAGGGGCTGACTAAAAAGTACAGGTAACATAAAATATTTATAATCAGCTGATTGGCATGGTTTTTGATATATATTGTATTATAAATCAATAAATTATGATTAAATAATGTCTTTACCTAAATTTAAGAATTATAACCAAAACCAGATTGATCTTTTACCAATATCATTAGAGGATCTTATCACTGAAAATGATTTGGTAAGGGTATTAAATTCAGTAGTTGACAAGCTTGATCTTAGAAAAATATATAAGACCTATCCAGGTGGTGGGGCAAGTAGTTATGATCCCAGAATGTTACTTAAAGTAATATTGTATGCCTATTGTTTGAAAATATACACCGGGCGCAAGATAGCCAGAGCAATAAAAAGAGATGTTCACTTTATCTGGTTATCAGGACAAAATAGTCCGGACTTCAGGACAATAAATAATTTCAGAAGTGGCAAGTTGAAGAAATCTATAGAAGGAGTATTTCAACAGGTAATAATGATGTTAATGGAAGAAGGTTACATTAAGATGGAAAATTATTTCTGTGATGGCAGTTCCATTGAAGCCAATGCAAATAAAAATAAAGTTATTTGGAAAAAGAATTCAATCAGGTATAAAAAACAAGCGGAAGATCAATGTCTGGAGTTGTTTCAAAAAATAGATAAACTAAATGAAGAAGAAGAACAGCAATACGGTGAAAAAGATTTAGAAGAAACCGGATCATTTTCTAAAAAAGCAGACAATCAAACATTAGAGCAATACATAGAAAATGCAAATAATGCCATATCTTCAGGTTTAGATAAAAGTAAGAAAAAAGAAGCAGTAAAGTGCATCAAAGAATTAAAAAAGCAGAAGGGGAAAATTGAAAAATACGATCAGCAAATAAGGATTGCAGGCGAAAGAAGTGGTTATAGTAAAACGGATAATGATTCAGGCGTAATTTATACAAAAGATGATATTCTTCGTCCTGCCTATAATGTTGTAGTAGGAAGTGAGGATCAATTTATAGTTAATTATACAGTACATCAAAATCCGAATGACAGTGCTTGTTTTGTCCCTCATTTGGATGAATTGGAAAAACAAGGACATAAGAACCCTGAAAATATTTGCGCAGATAGCATATTTGGAACAGAAGAAAATTACAATGAGTTAGAGAAAAAAAAGATAAATAGCTATCTGAAGTATCCTAGTTTCAGAAAAGAAAATTCGGAAGATTCACAAAAAAATCCTTTTGCCAGAGAAAATTTTGAATATGACAATGAGACAGATACATACAAATGTCCTTATGGGGGAAAGTTGAATTTTAAGGAAGAGAGGGAAAAGAAAACAAAAAGTGGATTTAATACGATAAGCAAAATTTATGAATGTCAGAACTGTAAAGATTGTCCATTTGTTTCAAATTGCAACAGAGGGGAAGGAAACAAAACTATTGAGGTTAACAAAAGATTAGACGGATACAAAGCCCAGGCGAGGAACAATTTAAATTCAGAAAAAGGAATAAAAATCCAAAAAAAAAGGGGGTATGATATTGAAACCTGTTTTGGTGATATAAAGCATAACCAAAATTTCAGGCGATTTCATTTAAGAGGGCTAAAAAAAGTCAAAACGGAATTTGGCCTGATAAGTATTTGTCATAATATTAGAAAAATGCACATCATTTTGAGGAAAATGGCTTAAAAAGAAAGTTTTAAAGAAAAATATACTTAAGAAAATTATTTAAGCGTAATGGCATTAAATAAATTACATGGTGCTGTATAGTTAATTAAGGTGAAAACTAAAAAATTGTAAAAAAATAAAAGTCAAGGTGTATAACCTTTTTAGTCACCCCCTAATTGTGTTCAGTACTCTTTTTCTATCTACAAACAGAAAGCACCTACGGAGCTTAAAAAAATTTATCAGTCCAACTC
>JAUZOY010000169.1 GCA_030706235.1 Bacteroidota bacterium
GAATTTAGAATTTAGGAATTAATTCAATCATACTTTAATTTTTTCAAATCGGCACATTTTTAAATAGGTACATTTCTAAATTAATCATTTATTTCATCATAAACTAATAATTGATTTCGGGAAATAATCATTTCTCCCGTTTTAAGACCTGAACTGACATATGTTGATTTATCTACAGATCTGAATACATTTATTTCTCTGGTTTCAATGTTGCATTTACCTTTGTAGACCATGACGTAATTTTTACTTCTATCAAAGATTACACTGGTTGAAGGTATCATATTCATTGCGATGTTTTCAGTAAAATGTAAAAAAACGTTAGTGAACATTCCCGGTTTGAGTTTATAGTCGGGGTTATTAAGTTTTATTCTTATTTTCATAACTTTGGTTACAGGATCGAGGAGACTATAGATTTTGTCGATTTTCCCATCCCATGATTTGTCGGGATATGCAATAGTTTTAACATTTACGGGTAAGTCGGTTTTTATTTTATCTATATCTGTCTGATAAACATTTGCTATAACCCAGACGTCTTTCAATGCTGATATAGTAAAAATATTTTCTGTGTTATCTGGTCTTATGTGCATACCTGAGTTTAATTTTTTTTCAACTATGAATCCTGAAATCGGGGACCTGATTATTGAATTGGATTCTTTGTCAATATTATATATTTTATAAACTTCCTTTATTCTTTTTAATTCAGCTTCAGCTTTTTGGTATTCCTTTTGTACTGTTATAAATTCTCTTTCGGAATTAATACCTGACTTATACATGTCTTTGGCAACATCCATATTTTTCTTGCTTATCTGAAGGTTTGATTCAGCTGCAATAAGTTGATGCTCATAACCTGCAATTTCACCACTTTTAATTACGGCAAGTATCTGCCCTTTTTCAACATAATCACCGAGTTCAACTTTTATGTCGTCAACACTACCGCTTACCATCGGATAAATTTTAATCACTTCATCCTCATCGAATGATACTTTGCCTGTTAACATCAGTTCACTTTTTACATTTTCCATTTTAACTGTATCAATCCTGATGACTCTTGCCATTGTGTCTGTCAGGCAAAATGCTTTATTATTATTCTCATCGGTTTTATTAGTTTTACAGCTTGTTATAATGCATGAGAATAAAAGATTACTGATACTAAACAAAAGTATTTTGGATATATAGCTATTTCTATATTTCATTAATTTCAGACTTGTTTTTATGAATTTATATTTCACCATTCACCATTCACCATTCACCATTAATTTAGTTGTTCATAGCATTATATAAGAGTAATTGGTTTTGTGAAATGACTTTCTCATTTGAATTTAAACCTTCACTGATATATGATATATTATTAATGCTCGATTCTATTGAGACAGCTCTTAATTGTATATCATTATCACTTTTGTATACCAAAACATAGTTTTTATTCCTGTCGAATACTATTGCATTAGATGGAATTGAGAGCATCTTTTTGTTATCTTCCTGAAATATAACAGAAACATTTGCAAACATTCCCGGTTTAAGAAGATTTCCGGTATTGTTCAGCTGAATACGTACTTTCATAGTTTTATTATCAGGATCAAGAACATTATATATTTTATCAATTTTCCCTTTAATTATTTTATCCGGGTAACTCAATGTTGTAACATTTACATCGTATCCTTCTTTAACTTTAGAAATGTCTGTTTCATAAACATTAGCCAATATCCATATGTTTTTTATATCAGAGATTGTGAAAATGCTGTTGTTATTGTCAGCTCTTATCTGCATACTTTGATTTATGAATTTTTCTACTAATACTCCGGATATTGGGGATTTAACTACATAGTCTGTATTTTCACCACCACCGTATGCTTTGAATATGTTTTTAACTTTATTCATTTCAGAAACTGCTTTTTGATATTCTTTCTGAGCAGTTATATATTCTCTTTCAGAAGATATCCCTGATTTATACATGTCTTCTATGGCACTTAGATTTTTCTTTGCGATTTCTACATTTGACTGTGTATTAACCATATCATTTTCAAATGAAGCCATTTCTGAACTTTTTATTACAGCCAGTACCTGTCCTTTTTCTACATAGTCACCTACAGATACGTTTACTTTTGTAACATATCCACTTACCATAGGAAAGATTTTTATCACTTTATCTTCATCAAAAGATACTTTCCCCGGTAATTTTAGCTCATTCATAACTGGAGCCATTTTTACGGTGTCAATTTTAATCATTTTTTTATTGTTTGCTGTAAGTGTGAATTTCCCGTTATTTTGATCTGTATCATTTTTATTTGAAGTACAGCCATTAAAAACAGCTATTCCTAAAATAAATAACAAATACTTTGTTTTCATTGTTTTAGTTTGAGATTTAAAATTTAATTAAATAAGTTTTTCCCTGTAACATAATTTATTTCTTCAAGATTATTAAGAAGGTTGTTTTGTAATTGAAGCATTTGTGCTTTGCTTTCTTTATAGGTTTCATAATAATCTATAAATTCAAGCAGACTGATATTCCTTTTTTCGTAATTTGTTATAATTCCCTGAATTAGTGCATCAAAGTCTTTTATAAATTGGTCGTCTATGTTTCTGTAAAGGTTTATTGATCGATATGTTTTTGAATAAGCCTGAAGAATATCATTGGCAAGCTGATCGTTGAATTGTTGTAATATTAATTTAGATTGATCAGATTGATACTTTGAAGCCTGGATATTTCCCTGATTACGATTCCATACAGGTAGGTCAATAGCTATTCCCAGAGCTTTATAATCTTCTATATACCCACCGGCATGATCATATCTGCCAAACAAATGTAAATCGGGTACTGCCAGTGATTTTTGAAGAGCTGCATTTGCTTCATTCCACTTAAGCATATTTTCATATTTTTTTAAATCGAATCTGTTTTCTTTTGCAATATTCTGAAGCGAAGAAATACTGTAATTACCAAGATCTGTCTTATCGGCATTTAAATTTTCTATTAAAGGTATTATATAATTACTTGTGCTATCTCTTATCATCAATTTAATAATACCTTGTTTTTGGGTAATGCTATCCAGAATAGTTTTTTTGTCATTCTCGAGTGAAAATAATTCTGCTTTAAGTCTGGTTGTCTCTTTAAGTGAAATATTTCCTTTATGATATTGAATATCGTAAAGAGTTACCAGATTTTTTAATTTGTCTATTTCAAATTCATATACTTCAATATTTTTTTGCAGAAAATAGAGATCATTGAAATTTGTCCTTAACTGATATTTCAAAGCTCTCAGAAGATCGTAGAAGTCGTACTCAGTATTTTGAGTATTGATTTTCTCAAGTCTGATGCGTTTGTTCCTTTTCCCGGCTAGAAAGATAAGCTGATCCAGGTTAATAGCCGTTTCACCTTTGCCGGATATATCGAAATATTTATGAGTTTCTTGGTTATAAGCATTCTGCTCTATTGATATATTGGGATTAGCCCAGAGTTTAGCCTGAAGTATCTGAGCTTTTGCAATATCAATATTGTACTTACCGGCAAGTAATTCTAAATTATTTTTTAGAAACCTTTCTTCAGCATCTTTTAGGGAGATTTTCAATGTATCCTTATCTGAATTATTTGAAAATCCCCCACTAAGATTAATTAATATAAGAAAAATGAAACTGAAAATTAAACGCATAACATTCTTATAAAATGGTATGCAAAATTACTTTTAACAAACGCTGAAGGAATTAAAATAGGATTAGGAAATTATTAGAATTTGATTAAAATTTTATATATATTGAATTTTAATCATTTGCAATTTTAAATCTGAATATTGAAGCTTAAAAAAACAGCTATCCTAAGAGTGGAAATGTTATTTTAACAGTTGTTCCAATCGCAAGTTCTGATTTGATAGATATTTTTCCACCATATAATTTAAAAATTCTTTCAGCCAAAGTTAACCCCACACCATGTCCGGAATATCCCATCACATTACCTGCCCTGAAGAAAGGCTGGAATATTTTTTCCATGTCATTTGCTGAAATTCCTATTCCCTGATCAATTATAGAAACGTTAATATCATTTTCATTACAGTTAAAGATACAGCTTATCTTTTTATTATTTGAAAATTTTATGGCATTATCAAGTATGTTTGCAAATGCTGAATTCAATAGTTGTCTGTTTCCATGTATTGTAAGTTTTTTATCATCTTCGGGCATATTTATGAATTCTAATTTTATATCAGGTTTATTTTCCCTTTTTGAAATTTCGTTTATAATTTCCCAAATAAATTCATCCAATCTTATTTCTTCAACAAGAGATCCTGAATTTACAGCTTTTTCCTGAGAGATACTAAGCAAACTATTAACCAGATCTCTTAATTGTTGAACTTCATACAAAACAGAATTTAATGCTTTTAAATACTCTTCCTTATCTCTTTCTTTGTAAAGTAAAACTTCAATCTCTCCCAAAATTGCAGTTAACGGAGTTCTTAATTCATGGGATGCATTGCTTACAAATGTTTTTTGCATTTCAAATGAAGATTCAAGTCTTTGCAGCATATTATTAAAGGTTTTTGCCAACTCTGCAATTTCATCTTTCCCATTACCCTCGTCAATTCTTAAATGAAGATTTGATGCTGAAATATTTCTGACCTGCCTGACAATCTTTGTGATAGGTGCCAAAGCTTGTTTTGAATAATATCTTCCCCAGAAATATATAAGAATTATACTGAATAGATATGAACATATCATTATCATTAATAAATTGTGAAGTTTTGCAATACCCAATTTATCAATGGCAGAAGCGATTATTACAAAATTTCCCTGGTTATCGATGTAGTAAATTCCAACATATTGTCTTTGTCCTCCTTTGTGATATACTGTTTTGTTGTTTCTTACTTTTAGTAAAAAATTTACAGGTAAATTGAAAGAGGAATTCTTTTTAATAAATGTATTTTTGTCATTAAGATCATAAATTTGTATTATTTCATCAGGCAAAGTCTGACTATATTTTTCCTGAACTGATTTATACAGATGTCTGCTTAATTCATCTTCTTCAAGGAATATTTGAGCAGCAATATATGCTCTTTCTTCAAGTCTAAGATAAAATTCATTTCTTGCATAGCGGAATGCGAGTGTATAGCATAATGCAAGAATTATTAATAGTATCAGAGCAAATATTGCAGTGAATCTGATAGTTAATTTTTTACGTATCTGCATTATTATTATTATTATTTTCTTCTTCCTTCAGCACATAACCCATGCCAAATACAGTGTGAATAAGTTTATTAGGATAATTTTTATCTATTTTATTTCTTAAGTAATTCACGTAAACATCAATCACATTCGTTCCTGTATCGAAATTAATATCCCATACTTTTTCTGCTATATCATTTCTTCCTAAAACTTTTCCCACATTATTCATAAACAATTCAAGGAGATGAAATTCCCTGACTGTTAATTTTATTATATTACCACTTCTTTTAACAATTTTTGATTCCGGATCAAGCTCAAGATCAGCAATCTTCAGAATATTATTTATAACAATATTGGGACTTCGTCTGCTTAATGCTCTGATTCTTGCAAGAAGCTCGTTAAAATTAAAAGGTTTTACCAGGTAGTCATCTGCTCCGCTATCCAATCCTAATACCTTATCTTCGGGAGTACCAAGTGCAGTAAGCATTAAAATTGGAGTCTTGATATCCCTGTCTCTTATTTGTTTACAAAGTTCAATACCATTAATGTTTGGTAATATTATATCCAATATTATCAAATCATAAATGTTACCTATTGCAAGTTTTTTGCCAAATAAACCATCATATGCTAAATCAACATAATAGTCATGTTCTTCCAGCCCCTTTTTGATAAATGCAGCAATTTTAACCTCATCTTCAACTAATAGAATTTTCATATGATTTTGCTTCGTACTGAATTATGAAAGTTATTTGTAAAACAAAAGTACAAAATTTATTAATTATTATATTTCAGACAGAAAATGTTATTCATAAAATTACCCTGACATATTTTTAATATTATGTCAGGGTAATTTAAATATGATTAAAAATTTATAACTCAATACCTAATCCTTGTGCTATTGTCATTCCAAGTTCGGGGTTACATTTTGAAAAATGATTTACCTGACGTTTGATGATATTTTCACGTTGAGGTCCACTGATGCCACTCATGTGATCTATAATATTCCCGATCAGGTTTTTCTTTTCCTGCACTGTCATTACTCTGCTAAATAACCATCCCGGTTGAGTATAATGATCATCATCATTTTTGCCGTTACGGTCAAACCAGTCAGCTGTATTGTTATCAAGTTGCATTCCGGTTTCTTTATAAAAATTATCCTGAGATATATTGTCGAATGAATTAGGTCTGTAATTGGGTTTACTTCCCGAATTACCATCGACTCTCATAAGACCGTCGCGTTGATAATTATTGACTTCAGGCAGGCATCTGTTTACAGGTATTTGTTCATAATTTGCCCCTAAACGATAACGTTGTGCGTCCGGATAAGAGAGTAATCTTCCCTGAAGCATTTTATCAGGTGAATAACTGATACCATTTACTACGTGTGCAGGAGCAAAAGCCGACTGTTCAACTTCTGCAAAGTAATTTTCAGGTATTTCATTCAATTCCATTATTCCAACATCAGTTAATGGAAAATCTTTGTGTGGCCAGATTTTGGTAAGGTCAAATGGATTAAATTGGAATTGTTTTGCCTGATCGTCTGTCATAATCTGAATCTGCATCTTCCATTTTGGAAAATCCTTTATATCAATAGCATTTACCATATCACGTTGTGCATAATCAGGGTCTGTGGCTTTCATTGCTGCAGCTTCTTCTCTTGTGAAGTTTTTAATTCCCTGTAGTGTTTTAAAATGAAACTTTACCCAGAACTTTTCATCCTTTGCATTTATAAAAGAAAAAGTATGACTGCCATAACCGTTCATGTGGCGGTAACCATCAGGTGTGCCACGATCGCTCATCAGAATCATAACCTGATGTAAACTTTCGGGGTTCAGACTCCAGTAGTCCCACATCATTGTC
>JAUZOY010000017.1 GCA_030706235.1 Bacteroidota bacterium
GAACCCAGAATAAAGAAAGAGGAAAGTCTTTTTTATAGAAAGATAAGATTTATATCATTACTTTAATTATATTATTGAATATCATAATAATACTAGATTAGCCGAATATAAAACGAGTTAAAATATGCTCTTATTTGGTATTTTAAAAATGCAAAAATAAAAGTCTAATTTATAAATAATTATTTAAACCTTTGCGTTCGTATTTAGACGAAACACTAAACATCATGACTGCAAAAGAAAAATATTATACAGATACTCAGGAAAAAATGGCACGATATGCTAAAGCAATGGGACACCCGGTGAGAATGTTTATTCTTGATTTTCTTGCTGATAATTTAAATAAATGTTGTTATAGCGGAGATATGGCAGAAAATTTACCTATTGCAAGATCTACCTTGTCTGAACATCTGAAAGAATTGAAAAATGCCGGTTTAATTCAGGGCGAAATTGAACAACCCAAAATCAGGTATTGCATAAATCGTGAAAACTGGGAAGAAGCAAAAAAAATGTTTTCACAATTCTTTGACCGTTAAAATTTTTTATAATTAATATTCGATATTCGACGAAACGCTAAAAATAATTAAAAAATGGAAATTAAAATTTTGGGAACCGGTTGTCCAAAGTGCAAGACACTTGAAAAAATTACCCGCGAAGTAGTTCAGCAAAATGGGATTAATGCCAATATAACAAAAGTTGAAGACATTATTGATATAATGAAGTATGGGGTAATGTCAACTCCCGCTTTGGTTGTGGATGAAATAGTCGTTATAAAAGGCAGAATACCTTCGGCAGAAGAAATTAAACAAGTATTAACCAAATAATAGTATGTATTTATGAAAAAATTATTATTTATTAGTTTAGCCATTATATTGACATTGGGTACAATGTCTTGCAGTGCACAAACCAAAGACAAAAAGAAATCCGTTACTTCTATATCGAAGAAGGTTATTGTATATTATTTTCATTTTACACAAAGATGCAATACATGCCATGCAGTAGAAGATAACTCTAAAAAAGCTGTAGAAATATTATATGCATCACAGGTTAAAAAAGGTGAATATGCCTTTGAAGGATACAATCTGGATGAAGCAAAAAGCAAGGAATTAGGTAAAAAGTTGGGGGTTGAAGGTCAAACATTGCTTGTTACTTGTGGTAATAAAAAAGAAGATATAACAAGCCAGGGTTTTATGTATGCTCACGATTTTGATAAACTGAAAGCAGAAATAAAAAAAGCGGTGGATAAGGTTAAATAATTTGAAAATGTACCAATTTGAAAATTATGGAAATATTACGTAATATTCTTGAAAATTCGCAGTATGGAGTACTTACTGCATTCATATTAGGGCTAATGACCGCAATCAGTCCTTGTCCACTTGCAACAAATATATCAGCTATTGGCTTTATCAGTCGTGATTTAGAAGACAGAAAAAGAGTATTTTTTAGTGGTCTGATTTATACTTTAGGAAGAGCTTTATCATATACATTATTGGGTTTGATATTATTCATGGGTGCAAACAAAATGAATATTTCAATGCTCTTTCAGGGTTGGGGAGAAAAGTTATTAGGGCCGATATTGATCATCATCGGATTACTTATGCTTGATGTCATTAAAATTAAATTCCCTGGTTTCTCTTCATTATCAGAAAGTATAGGAGAGAATAGTAAAAAGAGTTATTGGAGTACTTTACTTTTAGGGATGGTATTTGCAATGGCATTTTGCCCGTATAGTGGTGTCTTATATTTTGCTATGCTTATTCCAATGACTGTATCAAGTGCCTCAGGACTTTATCTTCCTCTGGTTTTTGCAGTAGGAACCGGACTTCCTGTAATTATCTTTGCCTGGTTAATTGCTTATGCAATGGGCAATGTCGGCAAACTTTACAATAAAATTAAAACCTTTGAATTATGGTTCAGAAGGATTGTTTCTGTATTATTTATCATTATTGGGATTTACTATGTTTATAATGTGCTAATTTGAAAATGTGCCAATTTAAAAATTATAAAAATGAAATTAAATAAAAAAATATTAGTACCTCTGGTTTTAATTCCAATTTGGGTTTTAGCCTATCATTATCTTCAGCCAATTACAGATTGGTTTATTAATATATTATTCGGAATGAAAAAAGGTGAACACCTGACAGAAACATTAAGATTTTTTATTTTTGAGTTTCCTAAAGTAATACTGTTGCTCATTTTAATAATATTTCTGGTAGGAATTGTCAGAACATATTTTACCCCTGAAAGGACAAGAAAAGCATTAGAGGGAAAATCATTATTCACAGGTAATATTTTAGCATCCTTATTGGGCATCGTAACCCCTTTTTGTTCATGTTCAGCAATTCCTCTTTTCCTGGGTTTTGTAGAAACTGGTGTTCCTCTTGGAGTTACGTTCTCTTTTCTGATAGCAGCACCTATGATCAATGAAGTAGCTATAGTTCTGCTCTACGGATTATTCGGATGGAAAGTGGCATTAATTTATATTGTAACCGGTCTCGTAATAGCTATTCTTGCAGGCTGGATTATTGGGTTACTTAGATTAGAAAAATGGGTAGAACCATGGGTATTTGAAACAAAGATAGGTTCGAATGCTATTGGTGAAGAAAAGATTAATTTTGAAAAAAGAATAAAATTCGGGTTTTATGCGATAAAAGATATTGTAGGTAAGGTATGGTTATATGTTGCTTTAGGTATTGCAGTTGGTGCAGGAGTTCATGGATATGTTCCAGAAGCTTACATGGCTGAACTGATGGGGAAAAATGCAGCCTGGTATTCAGTACCATTATCAGTTCTAATAGGAATACCTTTATATTCCAATGCAGCAGGTATTGTACCTATTGTTTCAGTCTTAATTGAAAAAGGAGCATCTCTGGGAACTGCACTGGCTTTTATGATGTCTGTAATTGGGCTGTCACTGCCAGAGATGATTATATTGAGGAAAGTACTAAAACTCCCTTTAATAATAACATTTATTACTGTTGTAGGTACAGGAATTATAATTGTTGGTTATTTATTTAATTTAATTTTTTAAAATATGAAAATTGCAAAAAAAGCACGAGATAAAAGTTACTTTAACAGTAATGGTTTTAGTAATGATTTTTGTTGTTACATTTGTAAGTGTTTCTGTGAATTTTGGCTATAACATAGGATTTATAGAAAAATGGATAAAATCATGGGGGCTTTTTTTTATTACTGTATTGCCGGTGGTAATGATTGTTATGCCTATTATTAAGAATACTATCTCAAAATTTGTTTATTAGTAAATTGAAGATTTAAAAGTAAATCAGAAAAAAAATATAACAGTAGTAGTCGTTACGCATAGTCCTGCAGCTTCTGCTTATGGCAATGTTAAAATTGCCTTAAAAGATGGGATGTTGATGTGCTAATTTGAAAAATTATCAATTTTAAAATCAATAAAAAATAATAAAAAATGGTTTGTGCAAAAAGAGAATTATTTGATGATGAGTTACAGGTTTGTGCTGAATATTTTAAAGTTTTGGCTCATCCTGCTAGGTTGAAAATATTGAAATATCTTTCAGAATGTAAAACATGTATTTCCGGTGATATATCCGATGAATTACCACTAAGCAGAACAACTGTAAATCAACATCTGAATGAATTGAAAAAGATTGGTTTAATAAAAGGACATTTTGAAGGAGTGAAGAAAAACTATTGTCTGGATTATTTCAAAGTTGAAGAAATGAAACGTTTAACAGGTTTGTATCTTTCAGAAATTGAAATGAAAGAAGATTTTAAATGTGAATAACTTGAAAATGTACCAATTTAAAAATGTAAGAACTTAAAAATTTAAAAATGAAAATACTTATTTTATGTATAGGCAATAGTTGCCGTAGCCAAATGGCTGAAGGGTTTTTAAAAACTTTCGACAAGACTATAGAAGTTCATTCAGCAGGTACCTTACCTACAGAAAAAGTAAATCCTTATGCTGTAAAAGTAATGAACGAAATAGGAATAAACCTTGAAACCAATTATCCGAAAAATGTAAATGTCTTTCTTAACGAAGAATGGGATTATGTTATTACTGTTTGCGACGATGCCAACGAATCTTGCCCGGTATTTAATGGTAAAGTTAAAAATAGAATACATCTGGGATTTGAAGATCCTGCAAAAGCAAAAGGAAATGATGAAGAAATATTGACTGAATTCAGAAAAATAAGAGATAAAATTAAAAATGAATTTATGAGGTTTTATCTGGATAATTTGAAAATTTGAAAATGTGCTAATTTGAAAATGTATCAATTTAATAATTAATAAAATAATGGAAAAGAAAAAAGTAAATATTAAGGACATCGTAAAAGAAAAATATGGTGAAATAGCCAGACAAAGTAAAGAACAAAATGAAACTTCATGCTGTGGGAGTGGAGGTTGTTGTGGTGATGTAGATTATACTATATTTAGTGATGATTATTCTAAACTTCAGGGTTATAACCCTGAAGCAGATTTAGGACTTGGTTGTGGTATCCCTACACAGTTTGCAAATATTAAAAAAGGTGATAGTGTACTTGATTTAGGTAGTGGAGCAGGAAATGATTGTTTTGTCGCCCGTTCGATAGTTGGAGAAAAAGGTAAAGTGACAGGACTTGATTTTACTGATGAGATGATCAGAAAAGCCAACACAAATCTGAAAAAAGTAGGATTTTCTAATGTCAGGTTTGTAAAGGGAGACATCGAAGAAATGCCTTTCGGTGATAATCAGTTTGATGTAATTGTATCCAATTGCGTAATTAATCTCGTTCCTGATAAAAACAAAGCTTTTACTGAAATGTTTAGAGTCCTTAGACCTGGAGGTCATTTCTGTATTTCAGATGTAGTCATTACCGGCGATTTGCCCGAAAGTATCAAGCAACAAGCTGAAATGTATGCTGGCTGTGTATCAGGCGCAATTCAAAAAGAGGAATACTTGAAAATTATTGAAAAAATTCATTTTACAAATATTTCTATAAAAAAAGAAAAGCAAATATTAATACCAAATGAAATTCTACAAAATTATTTGTCTGTAGAAGAGTTAAAATTATTCAATAATAGTGAAGTTGGTATCTTTAGTATAACTGTATTTGCTAATAAATAATTTTAAAATTAGATGAAGAAAAGATTAAAATTCCTCGATCGATATTTGACATTGTGGATATTTCTGGCAATGTTCATTGGAGTATTTTCAGGATACTTATTACCTGGAGTACCGGACTTCTGGAATAAATTCAATTCAGGTACTACTAATGTTCCTATTGCAATTGGATTAATACTGATGATGTATCCACCTCTTGCCAAAGTAAAATATGAAGAACTTGGAGATGTTTTCAAAAACTGGAAAATACTCCTGCTTTCTCTGGTGCAAAACTGGATTATTGGCCCAATCCTCATGTTCCTTCTTGCTATTGCATTTTTATCAGGCAATGTTGATTATATGTATGGTCTGATAATGATTGGACTTGCCAGATGTATTGCTATGGTAATCGTATGGAATGAGCTTGCAAAAGGAGATTCTGAATATTGTGCAGGACTTGTTGCTTTTAATTCAATTTTTCAGGTTTTATTTTTTTCAATCTATGCCTATGTTTTTATAGCTGTTTTACCAGGATGGTTTGGGCTTCCGACAAACTCCATTGTAGAAAATATTACTATAGGAGAAATAGCAAAGAGCGTATTTATTTATCTGGGAATACCTTTTATTGCCGGGTTTTTTACCCGTTTAATCCTTATTAGAATAAAAGACAAGGAATGGTATCATACAAGATTTATTCCCAAAATAAGTCCATTAACTCTTATTGCACTACTATTTACAATTATTGTAATGTTTTCCTTAAAAGGGGAATATATTGTAAAAATACCTTTTGATGTTATTAAAATTGCAATACCCCTTTTGATATACTTTATCGTGATGTTTTTAGTTTCTTTCCTCATAAGTAAAAAAACAGGTGCTACATATGAGCAATCAACCACACTCTCATTTACTGCTGCCAGCAATAATTTTGAGCTTGCTATAGCCGTTGCAATATCAATTTTTGGAATTAATTCCGGAGAAGCTTTTACAGCGGTTATAGGTCCTTTAGTTGAAGTGCCGGTAATGATAGGTTTAGTTAATGTTTCACTTTTATTTAAAGAGAAATATTTTTTAAAAAAGGGTATTAAAAATGTTAACCTTTATGATAAGAAATAAAAAAATAAAATTTTTCCTATTAAAATTATATGTAAATATTCCGGTGATATTGACTATATTCAGAACACATGACTTGTTCCATAAAAATAGTTTACAAGCGAATACGTCGCAAAATAAAAAAATCTTTAATTTTGCGGTATACAGACAAGTTTACCAATATTTCCGCAAGGCACTCTATTGATAAGTGACACATTAGGAGTGTATGAAACAGATGGAATAATTCAATACCTCGTAAATGGATTACCAGTAAATTGTCATGATAAAGGAGACATAATAGGGTATTGGATGTCTGAAATTAAAAGGATTTCTAACCTGCCAACGGTCGAAGTACCTGGCAGTGTTAGAAATGTGAAGTTTTAATGCCATTCCCGCAAAAAAGGTGGTGATAGTCATTTTGTTTCTACAATTTTGTTATTTGCTCTTATTGGGGAAAGGCGGTATACCCGGAAGTTCTACTTTCTTATTTTTAAGTTCTTCCATAAGTACCTGGATTCCTTTATTTAATTGTTCATCTTCACCTGCATATTCTTTTGCAGGATCGTTATCAACAACTATATCAGGATCAACTCCATGACCTTCAATAATCCAGTCTTTTCCATCAGCTGCATAATGTGCAAATTCAGGTTTAGTCAGAGAACCTCCATCAATAAAAGGCAAAGAACCGCGTATACCTACTACTCCACCCCATGATCTAACACCAATTACCTTACCAATTTTCAAGTACTTGAATCTGTATGGAAACAGGTCTCCATCTGAAGCTGAATAATGGTCTATAAGACATACTTTGGGTCCAATATTCATATCAGGACTCTGATGAGGGGCTGTATTTCTACCCATACCCATAAGTGTAAGCTCACGGTTTAATCTTTCAATGATCATTGGAGAAACATTTCCGCCGCCATTACCTCTGTCGTCAATTATTAATGCTTTCTTATTAAGCTGAGGATAGAAATGTTTTACAAACTCATTAAGTCCTTCTGTTAACATATTGGGAATATGGATATATCCTATCTGCCCATTTGAAGCTTCATCAACTTTTTTGATATTATTCTGAACCCAATTATAGTAATATAATTCAGATTCGTCATTTATCGGAATTACAATAACTTTACGGCTACCATTTTCGGATTCTGAACTGTTCACCGTTAATTCAACCTGTTTACCGGCAGTATTAACGAAAGCTTTATTAATATCAACCATCTTATTGGTTGGCATTCCATTAACTGCAATTATATAATCACCTTCCTTAACATTTACCCCAACTTCAGTTAATGGAGAACGACAATTACCCGTCCAGTTTTCACCTTTAAGTATTTTAGATATTTTATAATAGCCTGATTTTTCTTTAGAAAGTTCAGCACCAAGAAGTCCCATATTAATTTTTTCAGGTAAAGTTCTGTCGCCATCACCAACATAAGCATGTCCTACATTTAATTCACCTATTAATTCACCTATTATATAAGTAAGGTCAGATCTGTTATTTACATATGGAATAAGAGGTTCATATTTCTTTTTCATAGATTCCCAGTTTACTCCATGCATATTTGGGTCATAAAAAAAATCTCTCATCTGTCGCCAGCTTTCGTTATAGATCTGTGCCCATTCCAATCTCAAATCAACATTTGTTTTCATTCCTGAAAGGTCTATTGCATCTTTTAATTCAAGACTTGTTTTCGGTACGTCAGTTACAAAGTATTTGCCATCATTAGCTACTAACATTTTCTTACCATCGGAACTAATATCAAATCCATTGATCTGACCTATTACTGTTTCCTTTTTATCTTTAAGGTCGTAATATTTAATAGAAGCTTTACTATCTTTAAAACCACCCTTCATATAATAAATTCCATCTCCCAGAGGTTGCAGACTCCAGTATGATGATGCTTCAACCGGCAATCCTATTATTCTGCCTGTAATACCGTCAAGGTCAACCTTTACAGTAACTTCATCACTTTCTTTCTTTACTTCTTTTTCCTTTCTTACTTTATCCTTAGCTGAATTATCTTTCTTTTCTTCTTTTTTTACAGCAACTTCATCATCAATTGGTTGAAAAGGAGACTGTGTATCTTTGGATAATGTTACAAGATAAATTTTAGTCATATCAACATATGCATGATTCCATTCTGTCCAGCTGTATATCGGGTTAAAATCACGATTTGATGTAAAGAAAAGATATTTTCCATCTCTGCTAAATGAAGGAGAACCAGAACCATACCATCCGTCTGTAACTGCTGTTTTTGTTCCGGTAGCCAATTCATAAAGATATATTTTTGTTTGTGCAGATCTGTCAGGGCGTGGAAATGCAATCCATTTGCTGTCAGGTGACCATTGATAATCACTGTATTCACCATCAATAGTTTTGTCTACTAATGTAACTTTTTTACTATCTATATCTACAAACTGCAATCTCATCATTTTATCTGACCACATTATTTTTTTGCTGTCCGGTGACCATCTTATTGAATATTTATAATTTTTATCTCCGTTTGTTAACTGAATACTCTTACTATTCCAGTCATTTTCACGAATATAAATTTCATCTTCACCGGTTTCATCACTGATATAAGCAAGATATCTTCCATCTGGAGACCAATCTGCGTTTCTTTCGTGTACGCCTGAAGTTTTGGTTAAATTCTTTGTTATCCCTGTTTTAGCAGGAACAGTATAGAGATCTCCCCTTGCTATAAAAGCAACTCTTTTACCATCAGGTGATATAGCACTGCTTTCTATATTTTTAGAAGCATCTTTTAATTCTTCTTTACCACCATACAGGTTATCATCAGAAATAATAATTGAGACCTTGTCAGCTTTTGCTGAATTAATATCATAGACATAAATATATCCACCGTTTTCGAAGACTATTTCATTGTCTCCCAATGATGGAAATTTAATATCATACTCTGTAAAATTTGTCAGTTTCTTAGTTTCTTTGGTTTTAGTATTATATGAGAATAAATTCATTGTTCTGTCCCTGTCTGAAAGGAAATAAATGAAGTCACCTTTCCACATAGGGAAAATATCCTGAGCAACATTATTTGTTATATTTTCCGTTTTCTTAGAATCAAAATCATAAATTGAAATATCATCAGCCATTCCTCCTTTATAGTATTTCCATGTACGAAATTCTCTGAATATTCTGTTATATGCAAGTTTCTTTCCATCAGGAGAATAAGAACAAAAGCCACCACAAGGTAAAGGAAGTTCTTCTGAAATACCACCGTTTATATTGGCTACAAAAAGCTGTCCTTTGAAATCATTGAAAGTTTTTTTGCGTGATCTGTAGACTACAGAGTTATTATCTCTCCAGCACATAACAATATTATTCGGTCCCATCCTGTCAGCCACATCATCACGGTGAAGAGTAGCAGTATAAGTCAATCTTTGTGGTTTACCGCCCTCTGCCGGTATTATATAAACTTCAGAATTACCATCATACTGACTTGTAAAAGCAATTTTACTTCCATCGGGAGAAAATCGTGCAAACATTTCAAAACCGATATCATTGGTAAGTTTCCTTGCCAGTCCACCGGTTCGCGGAACTGAGTACAAATCACCGGCATATGTAAATGCTATTTGATTTCCTTTAATTGCAGGAAATCTTAGAAGCCTTGCTTCACCTTGGGCTGATAAAAGCCCTGAAAATAAAAATAACACAACAGATAAACAAAACAACTTTCTTGTCATAATTTAGATATATATTTGATTTTTAAAATTTAATTTTTCATTAACTCTATAGCATTTTGTAATGCGGCATCAGTAAGAGAATCATTACTCAGCATCTTAGCAATTTCATTAATTCTTTCTTTTTCATCAAGTTTCTTTATTGCTGACTTTGTAACATTTCCAACAGAATCTTTATAAACCTTGAAATGGTTGGTTGCTTTAGCAGCAATCTGAGGGGAATGAGTAATTGCTATTACCTGCATATTATCTGACATCATTTTGAGTATACCCCCTACTCTGGCAGCTACATCACCTGAAATACCTGTATCTATTTCATCAAAAATCAGTGTAGGTAAAAGTTTTTTCTGAGAAATCAGTGATTTAATACTTAGCATAAGTCTTGAAAGTTCACCACCGGATGCAACTTTAGACAATTCTCTCATATCCATTCCTTTGTTCGCACTAAAATGGAATTTTATTTTATCTGTTCCGTCAGCAAGAAATTCAGCTGATTGCTGATGAATAATTTTCAATATTCCATCCGGTATAGCAAGCTGAACAAGTAACTCCCTGATATTCTTTTCTATTTTAGGAATTGCGTCAAGTCTGTTTTTTGAAATTTTTTCAGCAATTATACTTAATTCATTTTTATATTTAATTATATCCTTATTCAAAAGTTCAATTTTTTCATCAAAAGAAGTAATAGTCTTTACTTTGATTTCAAGATTATCTTTAATTAAAAGTAGATCTGCAATAGAATTAACTTTATGTTTTTTCTGTAGATTATAAATAAGTTGTAACCTTGTATTTATTTCATCAACTTCTGAAGGATCAAATCCTGCATTATCATTCAAATTGAATAATTCATACGTAATATCTTTTAACTCTATATAACAGATATTTAACCTATCAGAAAGTTTTTTAATTTTTATAAAATAACCTGCGAGTTGATTTAAACCATTATCGATTTCTTTCAAATGATCCAAAATATTGGTTTCGTTGTTACTAAGCATATCGCAAGACTTGGCAAGAACTGTTTTAATCTCTTCAGTATGTGTTAAGGTCTGTAATCTTTCTTCAAGTTCTTCCTGCTCGCCTGCAGTTAAGTTTGCTTCAGCTAATTCATTTAAAAGAAAACTAATATAATCGAAATCCAGTTTGGCTTTTTCATCTTCTTCTTTAATTTTTTTTAGTTCATCTTCCCTGGATTTAAGATTTTTATAGTGGGCCTTATATTCAGACAAAATATTATGATTTTGTGCATACTGGTCTACAACAGAAAGTTGAAATCCGGATTCATTTAATAAAAGAGTCTGATGTTGTGAATGAATATCTACAAGTTTAAGTATAAAATCTCTTAGAATATTAAGATTTACAGGTGTATCATTAATAAATGCACGGGATTTCCCTTGTGGATTTATTTCTCTTCTGATATTTGTATTATCATCATAATCAAGTTCATTACTCAGAAAGAAGTCATTCAATGAATAGTCTTTAATATTGAAATTCCCCTCAACAATGCATTTTCTATTTTTATCCAGCAACACCCCCATATCTGCTCTCTGACCAAGTATAAGCGAAAGAGCTCCAAGTAAAATAGACTTACCTGCTCCTGTTTCACCGGTTATAATTGTTAATCCTTCAGAAAAATCTATACTGAGTTTATCTATCAATATATAGTTCTGAATACTCAGATTTTGTAGCATTCCTCTATTATCAAATTTAAGAGAACATTTTTTCCAAGTGCAAACCTACATAAATTTTATTACATCTAAACACATGGGGAAAAAATATTATATTGTTCTTATAGTAATCTTAAAACACTCAGCTACATTAAATGCAATTACAATTTTCAGTTATTTATTCCGGTATTCTTTTCTTTCTTCTGCAATATGACTTTTTTCTCAGTCTTTAAAGGAATTTCAATTTTTTTGAATTTATATTTTGCAACAAAAATATCTTCCTTACTACAATTTATTTTCTGATTGCCAAATTTCGTTATTTTATTACAACTGCCTGTTATAAAGCAGTCCCCCGCCTGATCAATGCTTATCCCATAAACATAATTATCTTTTGTAGCATCAATTGTTTCAGATCCTATCAGATTACCCCAGGAGTCATATTTTACAATATATCCGTTCCAGCCTCTAAATCCTTTGTTATTATTTTTTCCCAAATTTATAGCTTTCATAAAACTCCCGCTTATATAGCTATTACCATTCTTATCCACACAAATACCTATACCATAATCATGTCTGAATCCCCCATTTGATTTTGCCCATAAAAGTTTACCTGAACTATCATACTTGGCAAGAAATATATCCCAACCATTATTTGCAGACAACTCAACCGCATCAAATTTACATATACCTGAGAAGAAACCTGTTACATAACAATTTCCTATACTATCAACACAGATACCTAAACCTCTGTTATCTTCATCGCCTTTAGATACTTTAGTCCATTCCAAATTACCGTTTGCATTGTATTTAGCTACAAAAATATACTGATCAACTTTTTCCTTTTTAGGGTTGGAATTATAATTCGGACCACTGTTGTAATAAGAATATGTAATTGTACTGTCAAGACATCCTGTAACATAACAATTACCCAAATAATCTATAGTTATACTATTACCTTTATTTCTTCCGGGATATCCATAATGTTTAAACCATAAGAGTATACCTTCCGGATCATACTTAGCAATAAAGATATCTGATTTCCCATTACTTTTTATAGACTCTTTACCGGCAATAACAAGACCTGAAAAATTTCCCGTAACATAAGTATTGCCATAATTATCAACACATATAGAATTTCCTTCATCATCATAAGCTCCTCCTAGTTTTCTAACCCATTTTAACACTCCTGTTTCACTATATTTTGCAATAAAAACATCTGATTTTCCCTTACTTACTAATACAGAATCATCAAAATTTGCATGTCCCTGAAAACACCCGATAATATAAATATTTCCATTTTTATCTGAACATATGCCCTTACCATAATCCTGCTGTTTTCCTCCGGCATTTTTTACAAACTCTACTTTCCCATTCAGATTCATTTTCATAATAAACATATCCTCTCCTCCTCTGCTTGTAAGTGAAAAATTTCCAAAATTTGCTGTTTCCTGAAAAGAACCTGTAATGAATAAATTATCTTTTGAATCAATAGTTATTCCTCTCCCATAATCAAAAGAATTGCCACCATAAGTACTTATCCATTGCCAATTCTGAGCTTTACACAATATAATATTTATCGAAAACAGGAAAGTCAGATAAATAGTTTTTATAGTTTTCATAGTGTCAATATTAAAATCAGTTAACAGGAAGAAGACATTTTTATATCAAATTAAAATTTCTTATAATTTGCTTTTGGATTAGTACAAAATCCGCATTTTTCTTCTGTACTTTTTTTAGTATATATATTACCGCATTTAGGACATAGGTAATATTCATATGGTAAAGATTTTAACTTCTTTTCTTTTAGTTTCTTAAGTGCATTTTCACTTAATTCTTTATATTCTTTCTCTGCACTCATTGCCCATTTGAAAAATGTTATAGCATCTGTTATAGAATCAGCCTGAGCTACTTTAATGTATTCTGGAAACATTATCTCAAAATTATCAGACTGATCTTTTATAACATTTTCTAAATTCTCAGCTGTAGTTTTTACTTCTAATACATCTATTGGAAGTGAATCCGGTTTTATCTGAAACCTGTTTAATAATTGTCTCATGTTTTCCGCTTCAATTGCTTCTGATTTTGACATTACCTGAAATAGCTTTTCAACTTCAGGAATTTTCTCCTCTTTTGCTTTCTTTGCATATGCTGAATATTGCGCAGATTTTCCTCTTCCCTTTTGAAATGCAGTTATAATATTATCAACTGTTTTTTTATTTGTAAGGGTTTTTGTTTCTGATTCTTTTCCCTTTTTTTCATGTCTTCGTCCACAACCCGAAAAAGAAAAAAATAAAAATACAATTACAATAATACTTAAAAATATCTTTTTCATCTTCTTATATTATTAAATGTTTATACTATTAAATCAACTAATACTAACGCATAAACTAAATTATTTATATCAAACCTTATTGCAAATTTAATAAAATTATTTCAGATAAGAAAACTTTTAATCTTCTATTTAAAAATATTTTTAAGCTTTATAGTTCAGAATCACATCATCATTTTATTTTTCAATTATTTTTAGGTTTATAATACTATTTTTTATTTTATTTTCAGTTTTTCTTATGCTAATTCAATTTTTATTCATATCTTTATAACATAAAAAATATACAGACAACTTTAAAATTTATCCTGTATAAAACAATAAAAAACATAACGATATGGAATCAAAGACTAAGAAATTCATAAAAGAATTATGTTCAGAAAAAGATATAATCAGAAGAATTGAAATGCTGGAAAACTTATATATTTATGTAAATAAAAAATGCAGAGAATCTGGCATTAAAATAGATAAAGGAGATATCATTTCTGAAATATCACCATTACCGCTTTCTGATTATAAATACTATAGAGAAATTCAATACATTTGGGAAGGTATAATTAAAGACAATTGGCTGATAATAAATGATTCTCAAACAGATAAAAAAAGATTTGAGAATATTGAACAAATAATTAAAGAAATCTTTGCAGTAGATGATGTATTATTAATTATTTGATTTTGATAAATCGCAACGATAATAAATTTATGGCAATTATTCCATTAATCATCTGCATTTTCAGATCGATTAACTAATGCAGCTTTATGTACAAGGTAAATTCTGCCATCATTAACCGCTCTGCATTTATATCTTGTTCTTATTTTTGAAAGTTTTATGAACTCCCGGCCATTTAAAATAAACCTGTTTCCCATAGGAATATCATCAACAAAAAATCCATTAACTTTATCTGTATCGTATTTTTGTAAGGCTCGATTTAATGTTATTTTTCCTGAAGTAGTTGCTGAAGGATTTTTCATATAGTGCACCAGTTCGGGTATTAAATCTGTAGCAAAAGTACCTGCATTTAAATAGTCATAAACAAGCAACTGAAATTCCTTTTTCCATTCTTTTCCATGAGGAAGTTTGCGGTTACCATATTTATTCCATGTTAACAGATGAGCAACTTCATGCAAAAATGTTAATAAAAAATGATATTTATTGATATTCCCGTTTATTGAAATCCTATGACCGTTAATTCTGTCTGGACATCTGTAATCACCTAATTTTGAACTACGCTCAGATACAATTTTCAGAGAAATTTTATATTGTTTTATTAATTGTATTACAGGTATTAAAGCACTTTCAGGGAGATATTTCCTCAAAATCTCCTCATATTTTTTATCATCCATCAAAAAGCTTATCTCATTAAATACATTTTTCCCAAACCATTACGGAAATACCTTTCCAGATCTTCACCGGTATTGTATTTATCAATTTTATTACCGTTAAATTTAGCAACTACTTTATATAAATATATACCATTAGCAAGTTGATTTCCGTATTCATCTTTACCATCCCAGGCATAATCCGTTATGTTTCTTCCAATATGTAAAGGGCCAATTTCTTCCTGCGTTATTTCTTTTACTACTTTACCTGTGATTGTCATAATTTGTATTTTAAAAGTTGAAGGTATTGCATCAGAACCTGTTAACATAAATACAAATCTTGTTGAAGTAGAAAATGGATTTGGCCAGTTAAGGACCTCACTTATAGATGATTTATTTATTACATTGAAAGAAACACTATAAGGCTCTATACCCGATTGATTACTTGAAATATCCTGTGCCTCAATATTAAAATGATATAACCCATCTTCAGTAAATGACGGATGATATTCAATTTTACAGGTATTATCAGGAAGTACGGCAGGAAAGAAACGTAATATATCAGGATTATTTCCGAAATAAATTCTTTTAGATTCACCGGCCGGATTTATTAGTTTTATTTTGAAAGCTGACGTATCATTTAGAGCAAGATATTTATTCTCATCTTTTAATTTTATTTCTATTGAAGGTTTTGGAGATATTATATCACGATTAAGTATATGAATACCATCAAAAGTAACATCTAATATAGGGTTAGTTTTATCCTTTAAAACATAAAATGGTATCTGAGCTATATTATTAAAATGGTACTGTTCATTCTGTTCATTGTCAGGATTAACTTCTAACCATAATATATTGTTTCCCTGTAATCCTTTAGAATTATATATTATTGTATCAATTAGAATATCGCCGGCAGGATGAGGTCGCAGATGCTTAAACTGTATTTTATGTATATTTCTGCTTTGATCCACAATCCAGGCTGAAACTAAAAGGCTGTCCATATTATAATTACTAATATTATGAGTAGCAATTGTCAGCCTTACGTTATCTCCTTCCTGAATGGTATCTTTGTGAAAAGAATAATTGATATTTGCATCAAGAGCTGTTTCCGGAATGCCATCATACAACACCTGCCATCTCTTTAATTGTGGTGCTGTATGAAGAGAATCGTCCTTCAATCTGGCATATAGTTGCAGATAAGGATAAACTTTTGCATCAGCATATGTTTCTAAATTTAATATATCTCCATTATCCGGAAGAATATTACTTTTAATAGTATCTATCTGCCCTGTTTTCTTTACGCCAAGAATATATAAGCCGGCAAAATCTTTTGTTTTTGATTCAAGAGAATATTTTCTCCAGTGTAATGAACCCCAATGCGTTGCAGGACCAACTAATTCAGATACGACACGACCTTCATTCCATTTTGTTACGACCTGTTTGTCTAGTTTCAATATATCTGAAGGAGTTACAGAGATATGTTCCTCTGCTGACCCGGCAGGTGCGCATTTTTGCCCAAAAACAATATAAGCACGATTATCAGCTATTGTTCTTGATTGTATTGCCCCTATTGATTCGAATGATTTGTATAAAGAGACTATTGAACTATCAGTTGGAATAGCAGGGTTACATGCTGTATACATTAAGACATAATAACCACATGGAATACTGTTAATAAAATTATTAAAATTTTTTCTATTCTGAATATTAGATGAATTAGTTAAAAATTCAAATCTATATAGTTTGGTATCGCACATTAAATTACCAATTGAATTATTTTGATAACTAGCCCATGGTTGAAAAGTTACAGGGTCAAAAACAGCAACAATAATCCCACCCTTATTGCCATTATAATAACCACCTGTAATACATGATGAATATGCTAAAGTACCACCATTAAGTTTAAACCATTCCTGAATCCATTGAATATATGGATATATTCCTGTCTGAACATTTATTTGTGAATAATTGTCTACAAACTCCAGCTTCTTATGCAAACTATCATAATTAATATACAGGTAACTATCATTTTTAAACTGATCGAATTTTGATTGTCCCCAGCCATTTTTACCTTTAATATATTGAAATGAATATCCTCGCCAATTATTCGAACCATTAGCTCTGACTCTCCAAAAATAAACAGCACTATCAACAAATGTAATTGGCGGAGTCCAGGTTACAATACCTCCGCTCTGAGAAATTTTTGCAGAATGAAATACTGGAGAATTATATGTAGCTGTTGAATCTATCTGGAATTCATATTCTCTAGATTTAGCCAGGGGATTACCTGTCGATGCTTTTAGAGTGACACTATTATTTGGAATGATGGCATAATTATATGGGTAAACAGGAATAATATCGGAGGAAGTCACAAAAAAATTAATTTCGGCTGAATTGTTCAGCTTATTCATTTCACTAACCTGATTATAAAAATCAACTATAATTTTTATACTGTTTTGCCCTTCTGAATTTTTAATAGTTGGAAGTTTTATACAGAATGAAGATTTATATTTTGGTGCCGGAATTTTCATAAGATATGATAAAGCCGAACCTGGAGACGGAGGTGTCCTTATTATCTGAACAAATATACTGTCATCAATAGCTTTACCAATATTTGTTACAGTATAGCAAACTGAAAACGAATCAATATCTGTTGTAACAAAACCAGGATTAAAAGAAATATCTTTTTGATTAATAACATAATCCGGCTTATCAAAAACATTCAACTTTAATACAGGATCTCCATGAAGTGTCATTTCAAGACAAGTCCATTTTAATGATGTATTCTGAGCATCATTAAAATTATTCTGAATATTTCGAATTGTTTTTTGAATAGAACTGCCTATACTTTTTCCATAGTTATAACTACTGATATTTTTATAAAAATTATCAGAAAAAGTATTTAAAGGGCTAGCATTACTAATAGTTATAGATGCAAGGAAAGCAATTGCTCCTTTATCCGGAATTAAAACAAATTCTTCGCTCGAACTTCTTACTTTACCTGAGGCAACAATTTCATGAATATCACCGGCATAACATGAATTTGCTAAAAGGAAAGGATATTTTCCACTGTTATTATAATGCGAAGGAACATCTGTACTTTCATCAAAAACAGTTCCTCCGGCATGAGCAAAAAATGTCATGATTGAAACACCATTATTTATCAGGTTTGTTAATAAATCTGACTTTATAGGTTCAATAGGGGCAGAAGACGTTTTGAAAAAAGAAGTAACAGTACCGCCAAATAATGTATCTTCAATTGTTTTCTTAAAATTATTCAGATAACCGGCAAGCATTGCCTGTTCATAAGGAGTGTTACCTCCTCCGAAATGCAATACATTTTTCATCCATTCAGCCGGCGTTTTTTGTGCTTCCTCATATTGTCTGACTTTATTTAAATATAAAATTACATCATCCTGTGTTAATGCTGCAAGTCGACCAACAGGAATATCCGGTGTATATAATGGCTCTCTAATTCCTGCAGTAAGCATAATATCAGAAGGAGGATTACCAAAAGTGGGGATAAGATTTTGGACATGCGATGCTCCCTGAGACAAAATAATTGATTTTCCGATAAGAAATAATCCTTCAATTTTCAAAGTAAAATTTGCTACTGCAAATCTACAAAAGTTTCTTATTGCAAGTGGATGTTTTACAATTCCATAACTAAACTGATCATAGAGATCATCTATATCAACAAGAATAGGAGAAAGGCCTGTACTTTTTCTGTAATCACTATATTCCTTTGCAGCAGACCATAGATTTTTATGAGAAATTATGATATAATTATTGTTAAGATTATCCGGTGAAGTGAAATTATAGAATTTAGCATAATTAGAAAGTTCAGAATTGACAGGTATAACTGTATTTATAGTATCAATCATATTTTCAGCAACCAAATAACATTTTTTCAATCCGTCTGAGTTAGGTATCAGAGCACTATAACCATTCCCTTGCTTTATTACTTTAATTCTTTTATTATTGGTTAAATCGTAGATTACAGCACTATCGCCAATTGAAGTATTAAAATTTTTAATATTTATAAGTGATTTTGAATATTTATCGGAATTAGGAATATACATCATATAAGATGACTGATTTTCAAAATCATAAGTATGAGGATATTTTATTGATATATAAGACAGCGCATTTCTGTCAGCACCACTTCCCAAATCAGAAATACTCGAAAAAGTGACATTTGTTTGTAATGATCCAAGTTGGATTGCCGGCAATTTTAAATTAAATCTATTAATACAATACCCATGATAAGCTGTATCTTTTAGAATAGTATTACCAATTTTAATTTGCAAATGATGATTATTTCCGGATATAGCAGCATAGTCAGATGCTCCTATTACGACAGTCTGAATATCTGCATTCGGGCCGCCAATAAAAGCATTTGAAGTAGAAATATTTTTTGTAACAGAAGAGCCATACGATGTAGATCCGCCTGAAACCGATCCGAAATCATAATCGAACCAACCCTCTCCTGCTGTAAATTCAGGATCTGTCGCACCGTAGCTGTTTGTCTGACCATCATAATATCTTACAAAGTAATCCTGACGTGATTCTTTTATAAAATATTGAATCGGAGTATAGGAAGAAAAACTTATATCATTCTCCGGTTTGAACCTTTTATTATTAACAGAGGAATTATAGGTAATAAAATAAGTAGAGGTATTGTTATATAGATTTAAATTAGTGTTTGCCTGATATTTAGGATTAGTATAGATAAGAGAATCAAACCAACCATTATCATTTTTAGCATAAAATTCTATATAATCATTTTTATTGAAAACGCCATCATTTTCGCCTGATATATAAATCGGTATTTCATGACCGTTAGTAAAAATCTGAATACTTCTGGGGTCAATATTATTTAACTGTAAACCGGGTCCGTTTAAAGTATTATAATATATTCTATAAACGCCTTCTTTGCTGATAGTTATTTTAAAATATTGCTGATTATAATTAATCCACTCATTACCTATAGGCTGAGAGAAAGCAAATCTATAAAGAGATAAGAAGAAAACTAAAATATATAAAAATTTCTTATTCATAAATATTTATTTCTCAGTATTTGATCAGGATATATTTCAACTTTTAATTTGACCTGTACGATTATACTTGTTTAAACTTTTTAAAATCTTTTTATCCAAACTTACTTTAAGAGAAAAAATATTTGATAGAGGGACTATATTACCCTGATCTTTATTACCGCTAAAATTTGAAAGAGCATAATCGATAGAAATCAAATCAATAATTTTAAAGCCAATACCAAAATTTGGCTGGAAAGTCCATTCTGATTTATTATTATCATCTTTAACTTTCTGAATATTATATAAACCACCTCTGATAAAAACAAAATCTTTATAACCAATCTGAATTCCCAAATGAGGATCTGCATTAAAAACTTTGGAACTGATTAATACATTTCTTTGACCATCAGTTGTAAAATCAACGTTAATCTCAGTCAATGCATTAAAATTCATAGGTAATTTAAATTCTCTTGCAGCACCAATAATTATTTTAGGCAGCGTAACTTCAACAGAATTTTTGGGAATTGTATTTCCGGTTCGAGTAAAAGCGTCAGCAAATGTTTCAGTATTATAAGTCCAGGCATTAAACGTAGATGTTATATCCCTGCACATCAATCCGAAAATCCATTTTTTATAATTATACTGTGCTCCTACATCTAATCCAAATCCCTTTGAAGATCCAAAATCACCTACATATCTGAAAATATATTTAGCACTTGCCCCATATCGCAACCCTTGAATTTTATTTGATTTCCTTGCGTATGATAAAAATATAGCATTATCCGCCACAGAAAAAGAACTCACTTTGTCATAATTTATATTATTGTCATTATCAATCAAATCAAGTGTATTAGGTATGTTATCTGTTGACATTCTGATATAAGAAAACCCTATAGCACTGTTTGAATCAATTTTAATAGCAATAGCACCGTAGTTATATGATGATATTCCGCCAAAATATTCGTTATGCATAAGACCTATCTCAAAATCACGTTTCAAATTAACAAGACCGGCAGGGTTCCAATAACCGGCAGATACATCACTAACAGTAGCTATACAAGTATTTGCAAGAGAAATAGCTTTTGCATCAACACCAATTGAAAGAAATTCATTTGAGTAAACAGGAGCCTGGGAATAATTAAATTTAACAATTAAAAGAAATAAAAGTGCAAAAAATGTTTTTTTTATCATATCTGACCTATTTTGCTAAATAATATAAAATGACCTTTAATTAAACGAATTTCTTCAAACAAAGGTATAAAAATACATAATAAAAAAATGGCTCTATTTATTTTTTTAATGAACTATTAAAGCACAAACCCCTATTCACTGAAATTCAACAAATTAAATTTACATATTTTTTAAATTTTCTCAAAATTATTCAGGGTTATTTAATTTTCCCATAGTTGAAACTATGGGCTAGTTTA
>JAUZOY010000170.1 GCA_030706235.1 Bacteroidota bacterium
ATCTTGATGTTAATTATATTGCCGATAATACACAAACACCTCCCTTAGGGTTAACTGTAAATGGATTACCTGTAACTGTATTTCTTAATTATGGATATTGGAATATATCTCCAAATTCAGGAGTATCAGCTCTGAACTATAATTTGACTCTCACTGCAAGAGGTCAGACAAATGGTGGTGGCGCAAAAGAAGATTATACAATTATTTCAAATATTGGCAGTGGTTGGGCAAATGTTGGTACACATAATAACTCGACACAAAGTTTCAGTGGCTCTGATATTATTGCAGTCAGAAATGCAATGAATACTTTGGGAAGTTTTATATTTGGTAAAATGTATAATGTTTCTTATAACCAACCTGTAATTACAAATACTTTAAGCATTACCGGAGCAGATGTAAGGGTTATGAATGCTGGTCAATTAACTGTAATTGGTTCTAATTCAGGAATAAATAATTATCAGTCTGCGCTACTTCAGATTGACCAGGGTGGAAGTGTAAATCTTGATGGAAATGTAACAAATAATACAAATTCTTCTATTCAGATTGATGGGAATCTTAATTTAAAAGGGAACTGGTATAATAATGCAATCTCATCTCTTGCCCTGACAACAACCCCAGCTCAAAGAGGAACAGTTACTTTTCAGGGAGCTTCAGGTAGTCAGGCAATAGGAGGAATTTCAACTACATATTTTGAAAATCTTACATTGAATAATTCATCCGGATTGTCAATGGTTTCAAATGTAAGAGTAGATTCATTAATGACATTTACAAATGGTATAATAAATACCGGAGTTGATACATTAATACTTACTTGTAAAAGAACTGATATTTTCTCAGGGACTTTCAGTGCAACGAAATATATAAACGGAACGCTGAAAAAATACGTAACAAATGGTGCTACTCCTTATGATTTGCCAATTGGAACGGCTTCAAATTATGAATATGCTAAAGTCTGGATAAATACTCAAACCGGTTTATCTTATATTACTGTAAACTTTAATGTAGATAATTCACAAACTCCACCAGTAGGATTGATGGCAGGAGGAACACTTCCAATAACATCATTTATGAATTATGGTTACTGGACAGTAAAACCCAATGTTAGTATAAGTGCTGTAAATTACGATATTCAGGTTCAGTCATCAGGTCAGAGTAATGGAGGAGGAGTGCCATCTGAATATGCATTGGTCCCTGATTTAGGTGCAGGTTGGGTTGATGCGGGTGGATACCTTGCAGGTAATCAATCTTTTAATGGTTCAAATATTATTGCAAAAAGAACAGCATTAACTTCTTTCGGTTCATATATAGTGGGAAGGAATGCAACTCCTGTAATCTATCCGGTAACAAATAATGTTAGAAATAAAGGAGCTGTTATAAAAATTCAAAACGGTAAAACTTTTAATATTCAGGGACAAGGAGCTGATCTGAATAACAGTAATGTTGCATTTACTGTTACTGCAGATGCTGCAAGTGCAATCAATATTAACGGTAATTTAAATAATTCAGATAATTCAGAATTCAGAACATTGGGAAATGCGACTATAAATGAAAATGTTAATAATAATAGTAGTGCATTAATAACTGTTGACGGAACATTGAATATTAACGGAAACTGGATAAATAATGCAATTGCAAATTCAGGATTTTCATGTACTTCAGCTAAAGGAACAGTTGTTTTTGGAAGAACAGACTCTGTTCAGACAATAGACGGATCAGTAATCACTCAATTTGAAAATCTTACTGTAAATAATGTTAACGGAGTAAGATTATTAATTGATGAAGAAGTAGGTTCAATTTTAACCTTTACAACAGGAAAAATATATACAGGCTCCAATAAATTGGTTTTAAAATCAACAGGAACAGATGTAATTACAGGAAATAATACTTCTAATTATGTGTATGGAAATCTGAGAAAATATGTATCAACAGGAAGTTACATATTACCTATAGGGGATTCTCTGAATTATGAACTTGCTACACTTGAAGTTGTAAATGCTTCAAATCTGAATTATGTTGATGTAAATTTTACTAAAAGTGTACAGACACCTCCTGCAGGATTGACAGTTCAAAATATCCCAATTACTCAG
This sequence comes from Bacteroidota bacterium, assembly GCA_030706235.1. GTDB lineage: Bacteria > Bacteroidota > Bacteroidia > Bacteroidales > GWE2-29-8 > JAUZOY01. The sequence continues at coordinate 2,088 of JAUZOY010000170.1, forward strand.
TTCCTGAATTATGGGTACTGGACTATATCCGGAAATGCAGGTTGTAATAACTTTAAATATAATATTACGTTACAATCAATAGGACAAACAAATGGAGGTGGATTACCTGAATTGTATGCAGTTATTCCGGATACATTTACAGGTAACTGGATAGATTATGGCAGTCATGTAGTTTCAACACAGGTAGTAACTGTAAATAGCGTTACAGCAAAGCGATCTTATCTGTCACAATTTGGAAGATTTGAAATAGGTAAAGCAACTTCTGCAATATATAATCAAATTGCAATAACCAATCAGTTGAAAAATAAAGGTGCAGTGTTAAGAATAGGTAATAATAAAACTGTAAACCTTCAGGGTGGATTTGCTGAACTAGATAATGTAAATTCAGGTATATTAAAATCTTATGGAACTGTAAATGTATATAAAAATATATTGAATGATTATGGAGGTTTGGTATATAATTACGGAACAATATATACTCAGTCAAACTATATAAATTCGCATGGTTCAGATATTATGAACTTTGGTACATTAAATATCGATAGTAATATCACAAATGAATTTCATTCAATAGTAAGAATTGACGGAACAATTAATATTAAAGGAAACTGGATAAATAATGGAATTCAGAAGTTAGCATTAAATGATGCTTCTACTCTTGGTACAGTTTCTTTTATTGGTAGTTCAACTCAATATATTAAAGGAACAGCTAAAACCGAATTTGAAAATTTAACTATCAATAATCCGCAAAATGTAGTACTATCAAACGATCAGGTTGTTGATTCTTTGTTAACATTTAACTCAGGCATAATAAAAACCGGTAGCTATAAACTGACATTGGTAAGCAAAAATATTAATGCTATTGCCGGTTATAGTAATATAAAATATATTGCAGGGAATCTCAGAAGATATGTAGGAAATGCCACATATGATCTTCCGGTTGGTGATACTGCTTATTACGAATTGGCAAATATTCAGGTTGTAAACAATACTGATCTGAATTATATTGATGTATTTTTCACAAGAAATAATTCACAGGTTGTTCCAGGTGGTTTAAAAGTACAGAACACGCCAATAACTTCTTTCCTGAATTATGGATACTGGAATATTAATAGTAATACGGAATGTTCATCTGTAAATTATAATCTTTCTGTACAATCAAACGGACATAGTAATGGAGGAGGAACGACGGATATGTATTGTGTAATAACAGATACAACTACAGCGGGAAATTCATGGCAGGATATAGGTGTACATTCAAATTCTACTCAGATAATTCAGGGTAGTTATATTATTGCAAAGCGATCTGTTTATACCAGATTTGGAAAATATATAATTGCCAAAGCTGACGGTTCAATTTATAATCAACCTCTTATAACTAATGAACTGATAAATAAAGGTGCAGTTGTAAGAATAAATGGAAAAACATTGAATCTTCAGGGTGCAAACGGAATAGATTATAATACTTCTAATGCATTTACAAAGATAAATTCATCAGGTACTTTTAATATAGATGTTGATTTAAATAATAATTCAGGAACAAACTTTATATCACAAGGAACAATATTAATAAAAGGGAATACAACAAATAATGGTTCAAAACTTATCCAATATTCAGGAACAATTAATTGTAATAATAATATTGTAAATTCCGGAAATGCGACATTGACAGTGTTAGGTATAGTTAATGTAAACGGAAATTTAACTAATTTGGATAATTCTTCAATTCAATTAGACGGAACAATAAATCTTACAGGGAGCTGGTTGAACAATGGGACCCCAAGTATAATAAGATCAGGCGGAAATATAGGAACAGTAAACTTCAATGGTATAAATTATCAGACTATTTCAGGTTCATCAGTAACAGAATTTGCAAACCTTACACTAAATAATTTAAATCATCTCTATTTATATCAGAATATTATAGTTGATTCACTTCTGACTTTTACAAACGGTAAACTTAAAACAAATGCAAATATGGTTATTGTCAAATCAACAAGAACTGATGTGATAAATAATTATAATGCATCACGATACATACACGGAAATCTGAGAAGATATGTTACAAATGCAACTTATGAATTGCCTGTTGGTGATACTTTATATTATGAGCTTGCAAAAATTCAGATTTATGCAAATACCGGATTAAGTTATATAGATGTTCATTTTACAAAAGATGCAAATTCAACTCCACCTGCAGGATTAAAGGTTCAGGGTACACCAATATTAAGTTTCCTGAATTATGGCTATTGGACAATCATACCAAATTCAGGTTATACATCTGCAGGATACAATCTGCAAATTCAATCTCAGGGTCATACAAATGGTGGAGGTACTGCGGATTTGTATTCTTTAATATCTGATATTGGAAGTGGTTGGACTGATTATGGAGTACACTCAAACTCTACACAGATTATTAATAACCCTTACATTAGTGCTGTACGTACTGTCATGAGTCAGTTTGGTAATTACAAGATTGGAAAATCTTCAGGAGAGATATACAATCAGCCACCAATTACTAATGAACTGAATAATAAGGGCGCAAATATCAGAATTTTTAATACTTCTGTAGTAAATGTCCAGGGAATAAATGCTGAAGTGGATAATAGTAAATTGTATGGTGTGATTGATATTAAACCCTCAGCCTCTTTGAATAATTCCGGTAATTTATATAACAGTAATTCTGCAAGAATACAGGTTGAAGGTTTGCTTGTGAATTCAGGTAATATTCAGAATAATTCAAATGCCGCAATTCAGATTGACGGAAATATAAACATGTACGGTACAAGCTGGATTAATAATGCTATTAGTAATACAGCATTAGGAGATTTAACAAAAAGAGGTACTGTAAATTTCATGAGTACTACTTCACTTCAAACATTAAGCGGTACATCAAAGACTTATTTTGAGAATCTTAATGTTAATAATTCTTATGGTATTTCACTACTGAAAGGTCAGAGAGTAGATTCATTGCTGATTTTCACTAAAGGGAAAGTATATACAAATACGGATACTATATTTATAACTTCAGTTAAAACTGATGCTATCAGGAATTACAATTCTAATTATTATATTGTCGGAAATCTGAGGAGATATGTAAAAAATCAAACTTATGATCTGCCTGTTGGTGATTCTCTTAGATATGAACTTGCAAACATTGAAATAGATAATTCAAACAATCTGAATTATGTTGATGTAAAATTTGTCACAAAGAATATTCAGGATTCTGCAACAAAGTTAGCTACCCCTATTTTTGTAAGCAATACGAAAATTAATCAGTTTCTTAATTATGGGTATTGGGTTATTAATGGGAATGCCGGCTTTACAAATCTTAACTGCAGGATAAATTGCCAGTCGCAGGGGCATACAAATGGTGGAGGTTATCCGGAAAATTATGCACTTATTACCGATGCCGGGGGTGGTTGGCAGGATATCGGAGTCCATTCTGCAACAACACAGATTATTAATAGTAGCTATATTTCAGCTAAACGATCGGTACTAAATGTTTTAGGCAGGTTTATAATAGGAAAATCATTTAATGATATTTACAACCAGGCACCGCTTACTAATGAATTGATGAATAAAGGAGCTGTGATTAAAATTTTAACAGGAAAAACATTAAATATTACAGGTATTGCAGCTGAAATTGATAATACCAATTCTGCTGTTTTGCAGATTGTTAATACTGCAATTATAAATAACGATGGTCATGTGTATAACAATAATCTTGCTAAAATATATAATGATGGAAATTTAAATCTTAAAGGAAACTGGATAAATAATTCAAGGGCAGATATTAGTGATGGAAATGCAAATAAAGGTATTGTAGCATTTACAGGCAATGCAATTCAGTTTATTGGAGGAGATAGCAAGACAAAATTTGAAAAAGTAACCATAAATAATACAAATCTTGGAGTAAGACTTTCAAATAATATTTATATAAGTGATGTACTTACAATGACAGATGGAGATTTAGATCTTGGAAATGATACTATTGATCTTGGTTTTACCGGTACTCTTACAGGTGAAACAAAAGATAACAGGATCAAGGCATTAGGAGCAGGTAATGTTGAAGGTATGGGAAAAGGAACAATCATTGCCGGAGCAATAATTAACGGAGTTACCAATCTGAATGTAGGTGGTCTCGGAATGATGATTACTACCTCCGGAAATCTTGATACAACTTATGTTGTAAGAGGTCATAAAAGAGATACGATAAACAGTACTTTATATTCAATAAATCGTCATTACAATGTAACTCCCAAAAATCAGGGCATTTTAACAACATTGAATATGAATTATTTTGATATTGAATGGTCCACAATAACTGGTGTGGAACAATATATGGTTATGTATCATAATCATGGAGGAACATGGAGCTCGATGAAATCCAATAATGTAAATACCACTACTAACATTTTAAGTGCCACAACAACTACATTTTCTGACTTTACAGGGGTAATAGCAGACCCTTCAATAAGCTTACCTGTTGAACTTGTTGATTTTATCGCTAAGGCATTAGATAATAAATATGTTATGTTAAACTGGCAGACGTATTCTGAAAACAACAGTGATTACTTTGTTGTTGAAAGGAGTAGGAATGCATTAGATTTTGAAGATTTATTAACTGTAAATGCTGCTGGAAAGAGTAATTCAATTAAGAGATATACAAATTATGATGAAAATCCTTATAAAGGCGTTTCATTTTACAGATTAAGGCAAGTTGATAGGGATGGTAAGATAAAATATACAGAAACAAGAACTGTTGAAATTTTAGAAACCCTTAATGAAAGAAATTTAAGCGTTTATCCGAATCCGACAAATGCAGATCTTGGATTGAACCTCAAGTTCAGTGGTTATAATCCTGAAGAACAAATACTGATTATGATTCTGGATCTGACAGGAAAGGTAATAATG
>JAUZOY010000171.1 GCA_030706235.1 Bacteroidota bacterium
AATGGTATAAAGAAGCAATTGGTTCATACAAAGAACCTATCGCTGTTTTATATTATGCAGATGTTTTAAAAGCATTGGCAAAATATGATGAAGCAATAGTACAATACAACAAGTATAAAGAATTGGTACCTACAGATACCAAAGGAGCAGAAGGAGCAGAAGCATGCGTACTTGCCCAGAAATGGAAAGATAATCCATCACCATATGATGTTATACCAATAAAATCAATAAATTCCAAAGGAATGGATATGTGTGCAAGATTTCTACCGGGAAAAAAGAATACAATAATATTCTCTTCATCCAGAGAAGGATCAACAGGAAATGAAATTGATGCTACTACAGGACAGCCATTTTCTGATATATATACGACCAGACAAGACAGAAAAGGAGCATGGAAGACACCGGAACCAATTACTACCGTAATTAATTCAAAATCCAATGAAGGAGCAGCGTGTTTCAATTCAAAGGGAGATGAAATGTTTTTCACAAGATGCGACCGAAAGAAGAAAAAGGCATTACCATGTGTAATAATGAGATCAAAATTTGCTGATAAAGAATGGAAAGAACCTGAATTGGTTAAACTCACTACTGACAGTGCAACACCATATTCTTTTGGTCATCCGACATTAAGCAATGATGATCTTGAATTATTTTTTGCATCAGATTTAAAAGGCGGATTTGGTGGTAAAGATATCTGGGTAGCAAAAAGGAAATCAATGAACGATCAATTTGGCGAACCTGAAAACTTAGGTAAAGAAATTAATACGGACGGTGATGAATTGTTTCCATTCGTAAGAGATAACGGAGAATTTTATTTTTCATCTACAGGACATGTTGGAATGGGAGGTTTAGATATATTTAAAGCTGATTATAAAGACGGTAAATATGTAAACATTCAAAATTTGAAAGCCCCTATCAATTCACCGGCAGATGATTACGGAATTGCTTTCAAGCCTGAAAAAAATGAAGGATTTATAACTTCAAACAGAGAAGGAACGATGGGTTCAGATGATATTTTCTATTTTAAATCAAAACCAATACTTTTCACTCTTAAAGGTATAGTAAAAGATGACAGTACTCAGCATGTAATATCAGGAGCAACAGTTAAAATGGTAGGAAGTGACCAGACAGTAGTTGAAGTTAAAACAGATAAATCAGGAGCATACTCATTTAATAACAAGCAATTTCTGGAAAATACTACATATGACCTTAGTGTAAGTAAAAAAGGTTATTTTAATTCAACCGGAAAAGAAACTACAGTAGGATATGAAACGACAAAAGACATTACTCATGATTTCACAATAAAATTAATACCCAAAGCTCCAATTGAACTTCCCAACATTTTATATGTATTCAATAAATGGGATTTAACAGATTCAGCAAAAAAAGCTCTTGACGGATTAGTAAAAACATTAAAAGACAATCCGACTCTTGTAATAGAATTATCATCTCATACAGATTCAAGAGGTAGTTTTGAATATAATGATACATTATCACAAAAAAGAGCTGAATCAGTAGTTAAATATCTTGTTGAAAAAGGAATTGAAATTGACAGATTAGTTGCCAAGGGTTATGGAGAAAGGAAATTGAAAAATAAATGTAAAGACGGAGTACCTTGTACAGAAGAAGAACATCAGGTTAACAGAAGAACAGAATTTGCAATTTTAAGAGACAATTATGTTCCAAAGAACACTAATATAAATGTTAAAAACGAAGAAGAAGAAGAAGAAGACAATAGTTTGATTCAGAAACCTAAAGTTGAACAAAAAGTAACTCCTCCGGCAGAAGAAAAGAAAGAAACCAAAAAAGAAGAAAAGAAGGAAGTGAAGAAAAAAGAAGAAACAAAAGAAGAGCCGGCAAAAGAGCCAAGAAAAGGTAAAAGAGGAAGAAAAGCTCAACAAGAACAGGAACAAAAATAAGTAATTATAAACAGATAGAAACATCTCATTACTAAGTGATTTTGTAGTGAGATGTTTTTGTTTTTAAGAATAATAGGATTTGAGATACAGTTTAAGAGGATCATCTGCAGCAAAAGAGGATGTTCACAAAGCGATTAAAGGAATAGATAAAGGATTATATCCCAAAGCATTTTGTAAAATTCTCCCTGATATTACAGGTGGAGATGAAGACTACTGCAATATAATGCATGCTGATGGAGCAGGTACAAAATCATCATTAGCATATGTGTACTGGAAAGAAACCGGAGACATGTCCGTATGGAAAGGTATAGCTCAGGATGCGATAATAATGAATGTTGATGATCTGTTGTGCGTTGGAGTAACTGATAATATAGTTATCTCATCGACAATAGGACGAAACAAAAATCTTATTCCGGCAGAAGTAATATCTACAATCATTAATGGTACAGAAGAAGTTTTAAAAGAGCTGAGAGAATCCGGCATAGGGATATATTCCTCAGGAGGAGAAACAGCCGATGTAGGAGATTTGGTAAGAACAATAATTGTTGATGCAACTGCATTTGCCAGGATAATGAAATCGGATATTATTGATAATGCAAATATTAAACCGGGAGATGTAATTGTTGGTTTATCATCATCAGGGAAAGCTATATATGAAAAGGAATTTAACGGAGGAATGGGTAGCAATGGATTAACATCTGCCCGTCATGATGTTTTTAATAAAACTGTTGCACAAAAATATCCTGAAAGTTATGACCTGTCAATTCCTGAGGATTTAGTATATTCAGGGAAAATGAATCTGACAGATAAAATTGAAGAAACAGGTCTGACGGCAGGAAAACTTGTTCTCTCCCCTACCCGTACCTATGCACCTGTGATGAAAAAAATTATTTCAGAAATGAAAGATAATATTCATGGAATCGTTCATTGTACCGGAGGAGCACAAACAAAGATATTGCACTTTATCGACAACCTTCATGTAATAAAAGATAATATGTTTCCGGTACCTGTTTTATTTAAACTAATTCAGGAACAATCAGGAACCGATTGGGAAGAAATGTATAAAGTTTTTAATATGGGTCACAGAATGGAAATATACCTCGATTCAAAAGATGCCGTAAAGATAATAGAAATTGCAGGAGATTTCGGTATTCAAGCACAAATCATCGGGAGATGTGAAAAGTCAGACAGTAAAAAATTAACAATAAAAAGTGAATTCGGAGAATTCAATTATTAACAATTAATAATTAATAAAAAGTGATTTTAGAGAAATTAGAGGCGATATACAACCATTGGGTTGAAGTAGATGAGCAGATTAAAGATCCGAATATTGTTTCGGATATGAAAAAATATGTCAAACTGACAAAAGAATATAAAGAGCTTGAAGAAATAGTGAAAGTGTATCATGAATACAAAAATCTGCTTGAAAACATAAAATCTGCGAAGGAAATTCTTCAGACCGAAAATGATGAAGAGTTAAGAGATTTTGCAAAATCTGAGCTTGAAGAATCTGAACAGAAAAAGATAAAGATGGAAGAAGATATAAGAATACTTCTTATACCAGCAGATCCTGAGGACAGTAAAAATGCGGTTATGGAAATCAGAGCAGGTACAGGTGGAGATGAAGCCAGTATATTTGCAGGTGATTTGTTCAGAATGTATATGAAGTATATCGAATCAAGGAACTGGAAAACAGAAATTATCAGTGTTTCCGAAGGCACTGCCGGAGGATATAAAGAAATAATATTCAACGTAATCGGTGATAAAGTTTATGGTAGTTTGAAATATGAATCAGGAGTTCATAGGGTACAGAGAGTTCCACAAACAGAAACACAGGGAAGAGTACATACATCGGCAGCAACTGTTGCGGTACTTCCCGAAGCAGATGAGTTTGACATTGAGCTTAAAATGTCGGATATCCGTAAAGATACATACTGTTCTTCCGGTCCGGGAGGACAATCTGTAAACACGACATATTCAGCTATCCGTCTTACTCACATACCATCAGGAATCGTGGTTACATGTCAGGATGAAAAATCCCAGCTAAAAAACCTTGATAAAGCTATGAGCGTTTTGCGTACCAGACTTTATGATATGGAATATAAGAAACATCTTGATGATATTTCATCAAGGCGTAAGACAATGGTATCAACAGGAGACAGGTCAGCAAAAATACGTACTTACAATTACCCTCAGGGAAGAGTTACAGAACACAGAATCGGTTTGACATTATATAACCTTCAATCAATTGTTGACGGAGATATTCAGCAAATTATTGATGCATTGCAGCTTGCTGAAAATGCAGAAAGGCTGAAGGAAAGCATGGAATAATTAATAATTAACAATTAACAATTGAAAATTGAAAATGCATGAATTGTCTCATTATTAAAGAGGCGCAAAGTGATTGAATATAATGGAAATTGACCAAATAAAAGAAATTATGAATACAGAGAACCTCATTAATAATATTAATAAAAAGAAGTCATTCTTGTGTGTAGGGTTAGATACCGATATAAATAAAATACCACAGCATTTTCTTGAATATGAAAATCCTGTGCTTGAGTTTAATAAAAGTATAATTGATACTACTTCGGATTTAACAGTTGCATACAAACTGAATACGGCTTTTTATGAATCAGATGGAGTCAGAGGCTGGGAAAACCTTCAAAAAACGCTTGAATATATTCCTAAAGATATTTTTGTAATTGCAGATGCAAAAAGAGGAGATATTGGGAACACTTCGGAAATGTATGCAAAGGCATTTTTTGAAAAGATGGATTTTGATGCAATAACAGTAGCACCATATATGGGAAGTGATTCTGTTAAACCATTTATGAAATATAAGAATAAATGGATCATTTTACTTGCACTTACATCAAATGAAGGTGCATATGATTTTCAATTTCTTAAGGTTGATGACAATAACAAATTATTTGAAAAAGTATTGACTGTTTCAAAAGAATGGGGAGATGACGGTAATATGATGTATGTAGTTGGAGCAACTAAAGCTGAAAATCTTACAGATATAAGAAAGATAGTTCCTGAACATTTTTTGCTGATTCCCGGAGTCGGCTCACAGGGAGGAAGTTTACAGGATGTCATTAAATATGGAAAGAATAAATCATGCGGATTATTAGTAAACTCATCAAGAGCTATAATCTATGCCGGAAAAGATAAGAACTTTGCAGAAAGAGTAAGAGAAGAAACAGAGAAAGTTCAGAAAGAAATGAGTATGTATTTATAACTAATTCATAAAATGAGTAATAAAAACATACCATATCAAAGGCCATCGTGGGATGATTATTTTATGGAAATAATGCAAACTGTAGCCAAAAGGGCAACATGCGACAGAGGTAGAAGCGGATGTGTGATTGCAAAAAATAATCAGTTACTGGTAACAGGTTATGTAGGCTCGCCCCGTGGATTTAAACATTGTGATGAAATAGGTCATCAGATGAAAAAGACAATTCACGAAGATGGCTCAATTACAAATCATTGCGTAAGAACTGTACATGCCGAACAAAATGCAATTTGTCAGGCAGCAAAACTTGGAATTTCAATTGACGGAGCTACTCTATATTGCAGAATGACTCCATGTAGAGTATGTGCTATGCTTATTATAAATTGCGGAATTGTAAGAGTAGTTTGTGAAAGCAGATATCACAGCGGCGCTGAAAGCGAAAATATGCTAAAACAAGCCGGTATTTCACTTGAATATTTCAATGACAGCATTCAAGAATACGATAACCAAAAAGGGTAAATATACTTTATTTGCAATTTAGCTTAGTTTATTAAATTTTTATCTTTATTTATTTTTTTTAAAAAATTAATAATTATATTTGTATATTGATTATTAAAAAAATCATTATGCAAAACAAATATAAAAAAATAGCAGAAGAGATTTTAGAGTATGCTGATATTAAAATAAATGGGGGTAATTCCTGGGATATACAGGTTTATAATGAAGATTTTTATCATCGTGCAATAACAGAAGGGGAATTAGGTATAGGAGAATCATATATGGAAGGCTGGTGGGATGTGAATAATGTTGATGAATTTATTTTCAGAATATTAAGAGCTCATCTTGACGAAAAGATCAAACGGAATTTCCGGATCATGGCCAAAGTTTTTTCAGCAAAGATTTTCAATTTTCAATCAAAAAACAAATCTTTCTACAACGGACAAAGGCATTATGATTTAGGGAATGATCTCTTTCAAAATATGCTTGATCAAAGGATGAATTATAGTTGTGCATACTGGAAAGAAACTTCCGACTTAGATCGGGCTCAGGAAAACAAACTAGATCTTATCTGTCGCAAGTTGTATTTAAAACCGGGGATGCGAGTACTTGATATAGGTTGCGGATGGGGAGCATTTGGCAAATATGCAGCTGAAAAATACAATGTTGAAGTTGTTGGAATAACAGTTTCAAAAGAGCAGGTAAAACTCGGAGAAAATTTATGTAAAGGTCTTCCTGTGAAGTTCCATTTGATGGATTATCGTGATCTAAATGAAAAATTTGACAGATTGGTAAGCGTAGGGATGATAGAACACGTAGGCTGCAAAAATTACAGAACATTTTTTGAGATAGCACATAAGAGTTTGAAAGATGATGGATTATTTCTTCTTCATACAATCGGAAGTAACATATCACAAAATTCTATAAACCTTTGGACAGCCAAGTATATCTTTCCGAATGCGCTTATTCCTTCAATTGCTCAGCTGGGCAAAGCAATAGAAAAACTTTTTGTTGTAGAAGACTGGCACAACTTCGGAACAGATTATGATAAAACCCTAATATCCTGGTATAATAATTTCATTAATAACTGGGAAAAAATTAAAAATAATTACCCCAATCATTTCTTCCGCATGTGGAAATACTATTTGCTTTCATCCGCCGCATCATTCAGAAGCAGAAGTAATCAACTATGGCAAATAGTTCTGTCAAAAAATGGGATATTAAACGGGTACCATTCGGTACGCTAATATTCTGAAAACCTTTAAAATTATATTCGTAATTTTAAGCTTTTTCAATAATTTTAAACACTGCATC
>JAUZOY010000172.1 GCA_030706235.1 Bacteroidota bacterium
ACTTAGTCAGGTAGAGATAGCCAGCTTTCATTCCAATAATGTATTGGAATTATTGGTTCCAAATCTATCCACAGTTAAAATTCCAATTGATGAGATTGGTTCTATGGCAGTTGATATGTTATTGGATAATATTGTTAATCCTGACAGGGATAAAAGAGAAAGAGTTCTGGAACTATTATATCAGTGCGGATAGTTTAACTACCCCTTAGACAATCAAATAAACTTTTCTCCAATCAAAAACTCTTAATCATTTAGGATGAAGAATTTATTTAATCCTATTATTAATCTGTGGATGATTTTTAGCATTTGTAATTTAACCGGTTAAATTAACATAGATATAATTTATTCAATAATTTCCAAGTGAAAAATATAACACGCAAAGTGTTTTATTATTTTATTAATCTTCAAATTTAGGTTTTATGAAAAAAAAAATTATCCTTGGTCTCTGCATTCTGCTTGCAGGACAATTATGTGCACAGGAGGTTATTCCTCAAAACATGAAAGCGGTTTCTAATTCAAGCGAGTTGCAACTTACTGTCATGAATGACTTAAACAGATCAAAGAATGCTAAGCCTATGGTAAAACTGGCTGATGGAACTTTGATTTTTAGCGCAACTAGTACGACTACAGGTGAGGAATTGTATACTTGTAAAAATGATCAAATTCAATTGCTTAAGGATATTGTTCCTGGTAATGTGGGCTCTAATCCACAATGGATGACTGTAGTGGGTAGTAAAGTGTTTTTTACAGCCACTACTCCAGAGTTTGGTCAAGAGCTTTGGATTACAGATGGTACAACCTCAGGAACCCGGTTAGTAAAAGATATTTATGAAGGGGAGGCTGGATCAGATCTATTTGGGCTAACTTCCTTCAATGGTAAATGCCTCTTTTTTGCGAAGGATGTGGATAGCGAGTTAGATCCAGTTATAGATTCCCAAACTCCTGAGCAATGGTTGTGGGCATCTGATGGAACTGAGGCAGGTACAATACGTATCGCTGATGTCCCGACTCGTAAGGGAATTGACGGCCAAAGTGGCTATTTAGTACCTAGCGGTGATTTGGTTTTTTTTGTAGGTTATGATAGGGTTTTTAATGAAACACTTTGGATTACTGATGGTACTCATGAAGGCACTAAAGCAGTTAAAGATATATATCCAGTTCCAGCTGTAGGATCAACATTTACAACTCAGGCAGCTACGATTGACTGGCTCACAAGTATAAAAAATAACGATAATAATAAACGAGTGGTGTTTAGAGCTAATACGCTTGATGACGCTGGGAAGAAAATTGGTTCAGAGATTTGGTATAGCGATGGTACCGATGAGGGGACAAAATGGGTAGGCAAAGATTATAATCCCGGTGAACGTGATGGTGTAGCTAATAATACTGAGTTTGCTTTTCCTGTTTATTATAATGGTAAGGTTTATTTTAGAGCTAAAGATGGAATTCATGGTTGCGAACCAGGTGTAACAGACTTTACTGCAGATGGGACACATAATATTTGTGATATTAATCATTGGAATAATCAGCCAGAGCAGGATAGCTGGGGACCAGAGAAACCTTTTATTTGGAATGGTTATCTTTTTTGCCAAGCTAATGGTAGTTATTATTATCCAGAAACTGAGTACCACGATTCAGGTTACTCTTTGTGGAGATATAATTTAAGCGAAGGGGGAGTAACTCCTACAGCAGAGAATGGATTAATAGGATTCCAATACCAATCGAATTGGACAAATGGTATTGAGATTTTCCCCGGAAATAATTCAGATGGTCCATACAACTTTACTACATGTGGTGGACGTTTGTATTTTGCTGCTCAAGATAAGAACTCAAACTGGGAGCTCTGGATGATGGAAACTGTTAATGCTACGCCTGTAAAGATTTCAGATATGGAGGGTAACTCTTTCCCACACAGCATGATTGTTGTAAACAATTCACTTTATTTTATTACTACCACTACAAAAACGCTTTATAAGTATAGTCCAGCGCCTGTAGCTGCTGTCGAGACTATAAATATGAATTCACTTATGATTTATCCTAACCCTGCAGTTGATGTAGTGGAGATATCTTCGCCGTCTGAAATTGCTGAAATTAAGGTATTTAGTCCGAATGGTCAGCAGATAATGTCACTTTCTGGTAATCAAACAAGGATTAATGTTTCTAATTTGAAGTCTGGTGTTTACATTGTATATGTGAAGGATGTTACAGGTGCACTTTCAACTACGAAATTGATCAAGTAACGCTTTTATTTGATTATATAATAAAGAGAAGCATTTTAGGGTGCTTCTCTTTTAATCAAGCTTCTGAAATAAGTATAGTAATCTGAACAATCCTAAAGTTGTATTGGTCATTTTTTACCTTGACTAAGGTGAAATTATTTTTGAATCATTCAAAGTATTTATAAAAATGAAAAAAATATTGTTGCTTTTCCTTGTTTTTGTAAGTTTCATATCGGCTTTTTCACAAAACGATATTAGTGGGAAAATTATTGATTATACTACTAAAGAGCCTATTTTAGGTGCGTCTGTTATGATTCAAGGGACCAATGTTGGTACTGTTACAGACTTAGATGGGAAATTTAAATTAAAATCGGTTTCTGTTAAAACCAAATTATTGGTTTCATATATTGGTTACAATAAAACAGTCTTTCCACTTTCTGGCAAAACGGATGTTATAATTGAGCTTAAAGAGAATAATGTTGAACTTGACCAAGTTGTAGTAATAGGTTACGGCGTACAAAAAAAAAGTGATTTAACAGGTGCTGTTTCTTCTATCAAATCTGAAGAAATTAGAAATTTACCAACTTCAAACGTTATTCAAGCATTACAGGGGAAGGCTGCAGGGGTGGAAATAGTACAAAACTCAGGTTCTCCGGGAGCTGCAACTTCTATACGCATACGGGGGGCCGGTACCATCAACAATTCTGATCCTTTGTATATTGTAGACGGAATGGCGATGGATAATATTTCCTATTTGGCTCCTGATGACATTGCTTCAATTGAGATCTTAAAGGATGCTGCATCCTCTGCAATTTATGGATCAAGGGCCGCCAATGGCGTAGTATTGTTAACAACACGTTCTGGATCTGAGTCCTTGAGGCCTAAAATTACCTTCAATTCTTATCTTGGGTGGCAAGAAGCTTGGCGTAAGCCCAATATTATGTCAAAAGATGAGTTTGTCTATTATCAGGATTATGCGCTGGATTTATATAAAAATACGCAACGTAGTTCTAATGGCTCACTATCAATAAGAGAAGATCAACAATTGAAAATAGCTAATGGTAGTAATTGGTGGAATGAAATTTCACGTAGAGGCTTTATGCAAAAAAATAGTCTTTCTGTGTCGGGAGGTTCAAAACAAATCAACTATTATGCTAGTACCAACTTCATGGGAACCAATGGTATTATTGATCGAAGTAGCTACGATAGATTCACTATTTTAGGAAAGATAAATGCAAATCTATCTAAAACTTTTTCAATGGGCCTTAATATGAGCTATTCTCATGAATTTCGGAGTGTGGTAGAGGAAGATGGACAATATGGTGTAGTTAAACAATCTTTGATTGGAAGTCCATTAGATCCAACAATTAATTCCTATGGAGAGTACATTTGGAATACTCCAGTAGAGAAGATCAGACGCGCCACTTATGGCGATACTAATGAAACGCTGTTGGCTCAATTAAATTTGAACTGGATAATTATTCCATCTCTGATATTTAATAGCCGAGCAAGTATAAATAGTAGTAATAATCACAATAATATATACCAGCGATTCAATCAGAGTGAAACTGTATTGGGAGATAACAGCCATTATATCCGCCGTGATATAAGCAGAACGAACAATATAAGTTGGGACAATATTCTAACTTATTATAAAGTATTTAATAAAGTTCATGATTTGTCTGTTATGGCAGGCCAGACACTCGAGTTGAGTGATTATGAGAGTTTTGGAGTATCCGGTTCTGGTGTTGGCGGATACGATGATGGATATAATGCTGTTGACTTTGCTCAAATAAGCAAGGACTCATGGGGTAGTGGTACCGGTTGGAGGGCTTTAGGATTCTTAGGTCGTCTTTCATATGATTACAAAAGTAAATATTTGATTCAAACCAATTTTAGGTTGGATGGCTCTTCGCGATTTTTAAATAATAGATGGGGATTTTTTCCAAGCGTATCCACAGGATGGAAGCTTACAGGTGAGGATTTTTTGAAGGATGTGGAATGGTTATCTATGCTTAAACTACGTGTAGGTTGGGGACAACTAGGGAATAATAGAGTAGGTAATTTTGCGTATGGTACTTTTGTTCAGTCAGATGGATTTTATAATTATGGTGTAACAAACCCAACATTAAAAGAGGCCATGAGTGTGAAACAAATTGGCAACCCGAATATCAAATGGGAGCGAACAGAATCTGTCAACTTTGCAATTGATTTTAACGCATTAAACAATCGTTTTTTTTCAACTTTTGATTTTTTCAACAAAGATACAAAAAATATGTTGATTGCTGTGCCTCTACCATTGTACAATGGCTTTAATCCAAATGGGGTTCCGATGCAAAATGCAGGAAGTGTTAACAATATTGGGGTTGAGTTTCAATTAGGTTGGAGAGATAAGATTGAAAAGGTTAAATATGAATTCTCAGGAAATATCACCCATGTTGAGAATAAGGTAACCAGTTTAGGTGCGAGTAATGACCCGATTTATGGAGGGAATGTAGCAGAGTTGGGGTTTATTAATAAGTCAATGGTGAATGCTCCAATCGGTTCATTCTTTGGTTGGAAAACTGCCGGAATTATTCAGGAAGGAGAGGATATTTCTAAACTGGCGACTTTTAAAACAGAGTATCATTTTGGACCAGGCGATATGAAATTTGTGGATACAAATAAGGATGGAGTTATTGATGATGCAGATAAGACGTTTTTAGGCAGTCCATTTCCAGCTCTATACTATGGTTTTAATGCAAATTTTTCATATGCCGGCTTTGATCTAAGCATGTTCTTTCAAGGAGTTTATGGAAATAAAATCTATAATGCCACTCGCTATTACACTTATGGTAATGTAGTAAATGGTCAAGCTGGATATAATGTGATAAATAACTACTTTGATGACCTATGGAGAGGCACTCCCAGCAATCCTTCCGTTGATTTTAGAAGCAACTGGAGTGCTAATCCAGGAGGAATTATTCCGGCTCCAAATACGAATAGTGCGATAAGAAATTTTAATTTTAGAAACTCTGATATGTATATTGAGGATGGATCCTATCTTCGTTTGAAAACACTTCAGTTAGGATATAGTATAGATTCAAAACTCTGTTCTAAAATAGGCATTACCTCTCTTAAGATTTATGCTGCAATAAATAATCTATTGACCTTTACAAACTACTCTGGATTAGATCCTGAGATTGGGAAGTCCTTAGGTCAAGAGGCTAATAACTTGTATTTGGGTATTGATGAAGGTAGTTATCCTCAAGCTCGCTCCTATACATTTGGTCTGGTGTTAGACTTTTAACGTAATAACTAACTTGTTAAACTGATAAAAAATGAAAAATATAATTGCAACATTGTTGTGTGTGTTATTGATGTCTTCATGCAACGATCTCTTTAACATTACTCCGACAGGTAGTGTTCAACTTGAGAATTATCAAGTAAAGTTGAATAACTTGCGCATAACACTAAACTCTTTATACGCACTTTTGCAAACGGAGGATTATCAAAAAAGTGAACTGATATTCGGTGAGTGCATGAGTGATAATGCTTATAATCTTCAAGATAACCTAGGTGGTGAATTAGGTCAACTATTAAATTTTGAATTCAACGCCGAAAACTCTTATATAAAGAGTAAATACCAACTAAACTATAGAGGAATAAATATAGCAAATCAAATTATAAGTGCAGCTTCTAAGGTAATATATAATCCAAATTATTCCGACGGTGCTAAAGAAATTAGAGAGGTGCTTGGCCAAGCTAAACTTTTCAGAGCGCTCTTTTATTTTAATTTGGTGCGCACTTTCGGAGGCGTATCCATTCAACCTGAAACTTCTGAATTACGCACTAATGTCATACCACGCTCTACCCCTGATGAGATCTATGCATTGATAGAAAAAGACCTTCGTGAAGCTTGTCTAATTCTCTATAGAGATCGATATAAGGAAGGATCTGCAGGTCAGGCATCCATTGGAGCCGGTCTTGGATTGCTTATTAAGGTGTTAGTATATCAAGCTTCCCCCGGTACCAGGTTAGTATCACCCAATAGAGACACAAAATGGCAGGAAGCTAAGGAAATTGCAGAGCTTTTTATTGATGGCAAAGCTCTATCCTATGATCAAATATTAAAATTTAGCGACCGATATAATAATGAGACATGGGAGGCTCTTTGTAAAAGACTGTCCTTGACTGACCAGAATCCAGCACCGGAGACAATGTTTCCTGCTAGTGATGTAGCCAATGTACACGGGCTTATTGACTACAGCCAACTTTTTCGTTTGAAAAACCGCTTTAATAGAGAATCTCTTTTGGAGATTAATCATTATGACTATTCTGCCTCGGGCTCAAGTGTTGACAAGAAGAACTATCTCTATAGATGCTTTAACAGTAATGAGGGTTATGGAGTGGGTCCGGCACCAACAAGTGATGTGTATGCTTATAGAGCGAAAGATCCTCGTGGAATCTATATCGCAAGATCAAATTCAGATAATTCAGACTTCTATAAGGACGAGAACGGTGTTTATGTAAATATCGGGTGGTATAATATTGCTTATGGTTATGCATTTTGTAAATATATGGTCTTCAATACGGAAGGTTCTGTTGAACAACGTACATATTTAATTATGCGCTATGCAGAGGCACTTCTTTTTTATGCTGAAATCCTGAATGAAACTGGAGATCAGGTAAAAGCAACTGAAGAGTTGAATAAAATTAGAGCTCGTGCTAAAAAACTATTAGATCCAACTCATCCCGATAGTAAATATAACAC
>JAUZOY010000173.1 GCA_030706235.1 Bacteroidota bacterium
AAAAGTACTGAAGGTTTATTTAAAACAGATATCGTTGCTCAGAGAATTACTGATATTAATCATGATGTTAATCTTACAGTAATAAATGATTATTTATGTGATGATAAAACATCAAACCTGCTTAAGAATAAATTTGATTATATTGTTGATGCTATTGACACACTCTCACCGAAAGTTTATCTAATTTATGAAGCATTAAAACTAAATCATAAAATTGTTTCTTCAATGGGATCAGGCAGCAGAATGAATCCGGAGTATATTAAAGTTGCAGATATTTCAAAAACCTATAACTGCCCTTTTGCATACGATATTCGCAAGAGACTCCACAAGCTGGGAATATTTAAGGGACTTAAAGCTGTATTTTCATCTGAAACTATAATGCCTGATACAAGAATGCTGATAGAAAATGAGAAAAACAAAAAATCCATTGTCGGTACTATCTCATACATGCCCGTAATCTTCGGATGCTATTGCGCTTCTGTAGTTATCAATGATATACTATCAGTTAACAACTAAAAAACTTCATTTAGTCAATTATTTATCTCTTCTTCCTCTTCTTCTTTTTCTTTCCTCACAACCTTTTCTTTCATCCCTCCGCTGATCTTATATGATAATCCGGCATAAAGTATTCTCGTTTCTCTTTTTCTGGCATATGTTGAAATAAAATTATCTCCATAAATATCAGAATCAAAATTTGAAGTTTTAAATACATCATTAAGCCGGACTGTCAATGACAATTTATTCTTCAGAAAATCCATTCTTGTTCCAAGATTAAGTGAATAATTTTCTTTCTTACAAGTATATCCCTGACCGGCATTAACTGCAGCTGTTGACGAAATTGCTGAGTACATAGGTGAACTGTAATTAAAATTAATCTGTAATGAAAAATATTTTGTTATAGGTACAGATGAGTTTATTTTCCCTGTCCAGTTAACCTTGTTATTTGCATAATTTGATGAACTTATTCCCTGTCCTTCAATGAAATATTTATAAAAGCTAAGATTTGTATTTACTTTCCAGCCTTTCATTATAGTTTGCGAATAAACAAATTCCAATCCATATGAACTTCCTTTATTCAGGTTCTTATAGGTAGTCTCAGATGTGTCATTTCTCATAGTTACTATTCTCGAAATAAGATTATCTGTCTGACGGTAAAATAAAGACGGCATAAATGAAAATTTATCGTATTCCATTGAATAAGCAAATTCATATGAATTATAAAATTCAGGATCAAGATCAGGATTACCATAATAAACATTTAAAGGATCAGAAATGCTCCTGAAAGGATTAAGATTACCTGAATTTGGTCTGTTTATTCTCCTGCTGTAACTAAGCTTCAAACCCTGCCTCTCGTTAAATTCATATTTTAAATGAATTGTCGGGAAAAGATCAATATAACTTTTCCTGTAAATTGTATCTGTTGTAACCTGATTTGAAATTGTATTAGATTGCTCAGCTCTTAAACCTACCTGATATTTGAAATTATTAAAGCGGCTTGAATATATCCCATATGCTGCATTTATATTCTCTTTATAAATAAAATGATTTGTTAAGCCCGAATTTTCATTCCATTCATTATCTGAAGAATTATAATCATCTATATAGTAATTCAGATCATTTTTTCTGATACTTGATTTAAATCCTGCTTCTAATCTGCTCCCATTTTCAAAAGGATGTACATAATCAGATTTTGCATGAAAATAGTAATTTTCTGAAGGTGATGAATTTTTCTGCTCAGGAATATAATCTTCAACAGGTGTCATTTTGGAAATATCAAATGGCTGTTGTGACAATAAAGTTCCCCCACTCCAGCTTGATGACGAATAATACATTTCTGCAGTAAACTCTTTTTGAGTTTCTTTATATGTTTTTTTGTAATTCAGGTTCAGCTCCCTGCCAATTCCTTTATTGTCTGAATTTGTCATACTGTTATAATACTTCTGCCTCTGTAGGTTATAATTACGAAAATCATTGGACATTGTACTTTCACCTGAATTTTTCCTGATATTGTAAGTAGAAGAAAAAGACAGGGTATTGTAATCATTTATATAGTAATCTGCTCCTATTCTTAAATTATTAAATGAAGAATAGTTTGTATAATATTGATTCTGCATTAAATAGCTTACAGAATCGTTTTTAATTTTATTTGCAGTGTTTGTAATATTTGTTCCCCATGTATTATTGAATCTGTTGTCATAACTTCCAAAAAAATTAAATCTGTTTAATCTGTAGTTATAATTAACTGAACCATTATATTTATTGCCAGTTCCGGCAGTAAATGAAGCCATTCCGTAATATCCCTTTGTGTTATTCTTTTTCAATACGATATTTATTATTCCGGTCATTCCTTCAGCATCATATCTGGCTGACGGATTAGTTACTACTTCAACTTTTTCTATCATGCTTGCAGGTAACTGATCAAGACTGGTCAGCATTGACGGTTTTCCATCTACAATTATAGTAATATTTGATGAGCCTTTAAGATTTATTGAACCATCAACATTAACAGTTACCGAAGGTATTGTTTGCATAACGTCAACTGCAGTTCCTCCGGCACTAAACATATCCTTGCCAACAGTTACCACTTTCTTATCAAGATTATATTCTACTTCATTTCTTGTTGATGTAATATTCACAATTCCTAATTTTTTCGCATTAGATGTAAGTCTGATTATACCAAGATTTTTTTCAGAATTTTTTTTCTCCAGATAAACACTATCTTTTATCAATGTTTTATAACCGATAAAACTAATTCTCAAATAATATTTACCCGATGGAACCCGTTCCATTTTAAAATTTCCCTTTATATCTGTGACAGCCCCGGTAAGCAGAGTTGAATCCTTCTTTCTGAAAACAGATATAGTTGCATATTCAATTGGCTCATTAGTAACATCGTCTATTATATCTCCTGAAATTTTACCCGAAGTTGCAGTAAATGAATTGTTATTCTGAACTGAACCATTATTTTGTCCTATAACGATATTCAATGCAAAAAATAGAAAGGCAAGCATAGCTATTTTTTTCTTTACATTATTGTATATCATGAAAATAATTATATCAAATCTGGTTTAAAACATGGAATGAACAAAAAATAATTAATTACCATCCTTACATACATTATTTCTGTTTCACAATTATTAATTAATAATCCATATCCTGATTATTTTCGCTATCATTAGCATTATTCTTCTTTGGTTTTACTTTCAAACCACCATTTATCTTATATGTCAATCCAATAAAAAGAATTCTGCTTTCACCTGTTCTGTTTAATGATGATGAGAAATTAGTTCCATAAGTATCCATTTTAAATCTGTTTGTTTTGAATACATCGCTCAATCTGCAATTCAACGTAAACATATTTTTAATTATATCTTTCTTGAATCCAATGTCGCAAAATTGATTTGAATATTGTTTTCCTGATCCTGATCCCATTGAGAATCCCTGCATGCCCTGCATTTGAGCTACAGTCTTTGAGGACATATAATTATACATTATCTGAAAATCAAAACCATTAATTGAGAATGTATTATTTAATTTTGCAGTCCAGCTTAAATCGTTTGAATTATCAATCTGGTTTATTCCACTTCCATCAATTTTAACTTTAAACAAGCTGAAATTTCCGGTTGTTTTCCACCATTTTGTTAATGGTTGAGTTATGACAAATTCCAACCCATACGTTATCCCCTTATCCAGATTTTGATATGTGGTAGTTGATATTCCCGTATTATTGTCCCGCGTCATAATTCTTGACATCATATCATTTGTCTGACGATAAAATAAAGTTGAATTAAGTGACGTATATTTAAAATCTATCATATGCGAAAATTCTAATGAATTTACATATTCTGGTTTTAAATCAGGATTACCTTTTATAAGATTAATAGGATCTATATTGTTGATAAAAGGATTAATATATCTCATACCGGGACGATTTATTCTTTTTGAATACCCTAAACCAAAAGATTGCTTTTCACTGACTTCATATTTAAGATGTAATGTCGGGAAAAAATCCAGATATGATTTATTATATACACTGGTTGAGTCATGACCTGTCAGGGTTCCTTTTGTATTACTCTGTTCTACTCTTAATCCTGCCTGATATTTTAAAAACCATAACTTTCCTGACATCATACCATAAGCAGCATTGAACACTTCTGTATAAACAAAGTGATAACTTGAATTCATATCTGTAATCCATCCTGATAGATAATTATCCATATTATAATCCAAATCATGGCTTCTGTAAGTACTTTTAAATCCCGCTTCTAACTTACCTTCTCCAACCTGTTGTGCAAAATCAGTCTGAAATGTAGCAACAATATTTTTAGCCTTTGAATAACTCTTCTGGTTTACTAAACTATCTAACGGATAAATATTTTGATTAGCTGTCTTTATATCTGTATTTGCATTTTCTCTCTCAGCATATAGAACAGAGGTCAATGTCTGATCCGGTTTATCAAATTTTTTATCATAGCTTAATGTATATTGCCATTCGCCACTATTATTGTCCGATAATGAATGATTTGCAGATTTCTTGATTATATCTTCATCTCCTTTATAAGTATAATTATTCATATCGGTAGTACTATTAAAATCCCTGTATCTGTAAACTGCTGAAAATGATAATGTCGATTTATCATTTATAAAATAATCTATACCCCCTTTTAAGTTATGGAAATAACCATGTGTAAAATTAGTTTGATCCTGGCTTAAAGTTGTATCATTAAGCAAAGAAGAACCGAATAAATTAGCATTAGATTTTATTCCGAAAAAACGGTTATCATAATTAACATAGTAATTAAGTTTATTATAACGTATATTAATATTTAATGAAGTATTGTATTTATCACCGGTACCGGCATTGAAAGATACCATACCAAAATAACCCTTACTATCTTTTTTCTTCATAATAATATTCAAAATACCTCCGATTCCTTCCGGATCATACTTTGCAGAAGGATTGGTTACAACTTCAACCTTATCTATCATACTTGCAGGAATCTGGTCAAGACTTAGACTTGAAGGTTTACCATCAACCAGAATCGTTACATTATCTGTCCCTCTCAGCGAAACATTTCCACTAACATCCACTGTAACAGAAGGTATTGTCTGCATAATATCTATTGCTGTTCCGCCTGCTGTTGCAACATTTTTATCCACATTAACAACCTTTTTATCAAGATTATAAGTCATTTCACTTTTCTCAGCTACAATATTTACATCTTTAAGTTTCTTAGCTGAAGAGACAAGTTTTATTAATCCTAGATTTATTTCAGGATTTTTCATGCCAATGAATACACTATCTTTTCTAAGAGTCTTATAACCAATAAAACTGATTTTCATTTTATATCTACCTACAGGTACTTTTTCCAGGAGAAAATATCCTTTATCATTTGTCACTCCTCCTGTCACCAAAACAGAATCAGTTTTTCTTAGTAAAGTTACAGTTGCATAAACTACCGGTTCATTGGTAGCACCATCAATTACCTGTCCTGAAACTTTACCGATTGCAGGGGCTTCCAACCCTCCTCTTTGATAATTCCCTTCCGTTTTATTCTGCCCAATTGCATTTAAATAAAACACTGTAAATACAACAATTATCAGTAAATATTTTATTTGATATCTCATAAATTTTTAAAATTAGAATAAGCAAAACGAACCTTTGACAATAAATATTAGTTAGAGTTTAATTCACATTTATATTTTTATCAATCTTTTTATTTTTAGAAGAAAGTGTCCCTTACCAGCCCCATTTATATTCGAATTTATTTAAAGATAGATTAAATCTTTAAAAAATTTTGATATAGCTTTTCATCTTGTTTTTATAAAACTTAAATATTCCTGTATTAATTTTAAGATCAAAGTGTATTACTTATTAAATTCAAAATTAATAATTATACGGAAATTTGAACTGGTGATTTTTTTGTTAATATTTTAATTAACCCGACTATAATTCCTAGGCCATGAATAAAATGAAAAGAAAAAAAGCAGAGTGGTAAAGTAAATATATGGAGTATTTTTTTATACCGAATTGCCTGTTGTACAGAAGATAAAAATGCTAATATAAAATATAATAAAAGCACTGAAACAAAAAACATACATATCCAATTAACAAATAATGAAAGAATAATTCCGGTGATTATTCCTGAAGTAAAAAAACCTGTTATTGAATGTCTGAGAGTAAAAGTATTTGGAGCTACATACCACATGTAAACATTATAAGGTGCCTCTAATACATATTGTTTACGTAGAAACCTAAATATATTTGGCTGATTAAAATAATTAATCTTTATATCGGGATTAAGCCAGATTTTTCCTCCGTTTTTCTTTATTCTGCAATTAAATTCATAATCTTGTCCTCTGACTAATTGTTCATTAAAAAATCCGATTTTATTAAATATTTCTTTTTTGAAAAATCCGTAGGGTACAGTATCTGTTTCACCTTCAGCTATTCCAATTCTAAAGCCTGAATTCCCAACACCAAATTTATGAGTTGTTAAAGCTTGAATAATTATAGCAGAATATGAAGAGTTGTAAGGTAAGGTATTAATTATACCACCTGTATTATCAGCATTAGTTTTTAAAGCAGTATCAAATAATTTTTTCAGATAGTTTTTAGGATAATTTGCGTGAGCATCAAGACGCATTATCCAATCGCCTTTAGCTTGTTTTATCCCAATATTTAATGCACATGATTGAATTATTTTAGGGTTGTCAATTAATTTTATCCTATTGTTTGCTAATATATATTGATGAATTATGCTACGAGTATTGTCGTCAGATCTACCATCAATTAAAAGCATCTCATAATCGTAATTATTTATATCATCAAAATTTAAAATTGATAGGATACAATTTTCTATGAATTTTTCTTCATTTCTACAAGGTATTATGATAGTTATTTTATACATAATATAATTTTATAATTCAT
>JAUZOY010000174.1 GCA_030706235.1 Bacteroidota bacterium
CAATAAAAGGGAAAAGCCTTGTAATTTATTAATTTACAAGGCTTTAATTCTAACTCTCAGTACCCGGGGCGGGACTTGAACCCGCACTGCCGAAATGGCAACAGGATTTTAAGTCCTGCGTGTCTACCAATTCCACCACCTGGGCTCCTCAATCTACTTTCTCACACTTTGGAGCGTGAAACGGGACTCGGACCCGCGACCCCGACCTTGGCAAGGTCGTGCTCTACCAACTGAGCTATTCCCGCAATAATTACGAGTGCAAAAGTACATATTTTTTTAAACATACAAATAATTTTTGTTCTTTTTTGCAATATTTATTCATTTTTGGTTTTAAAGTATTGAATATAATAAAATTAGCTAAATATTATTTTTAATTGATTATTTTTCATTACACTGAGTTACACAGGATAGTCACTGAGATTGTACGGAGAAATTTGGATTCCAATAATCTTTAAAAATTTTACCGCAAAGGATCACTAAGTTTGTCGCAAATGAACGCTCAGGTTATTTTTCATTACACTGAGTTGCACAGGGTAGTGACTGAGATTGTATAAAGTTATCAATTAATTATTGTATTTTAATTAAAATAATTTATCACTTATCTCGTTTAATTATTAATTAATATAATATAAAAACATTTATAACTTAATTCGCATGAAAACAAATACAACTTCTTTGATTTTAATTTTTATTGTTTTTGGAATTTTCTTTACATGCTGTTCGGGTGGATATACTTCATGGGAAAAGAATAAAACAGTCAGGAATATTGAATTTGATAAACTGAGATATTCGGTAAAAGGTAAAGACACAACAACCATAATCGGTTATCTTAAGCATGATATTGAATATAAACAATACCCCTGTTCGAAAGGATGGATACATTTTTCCAAAGACTGGAAATTAAAGCTTTTTTGTTTAAGCAGGGATTTTGAGATTAATAGTAATTGTTTTAAAAAGGGAACATGGATAAGATATAATGACAAAGAAGATTTAATATGCGTATTTCCTGAACAGACACTAATTCAGGGCCATTTATGCAGAGGTGGTGGTGGTCCTAAAGGTATAACTACCAGTTTTTATCCCAATGGCAGGTTAAAGAGTTTTTATCCTCCGGAAGATATTGAGATCAATAACATATTATGTAAGAGTAGTTGTATAGGACCTGTTTACCTTAAAGAGGATGGCTCTCTTCTGGAATGTACACTATCTCAGGACGTTAATTTTAACGGAGTTACCTATTCTAAAAACACAAGACTAAACATTGAAAAGTTGAAAGCAAAAATTTAGGAAGCTGAAAATTCGGCTCTCTCCCCCTACCATCTTCCAAAGGATAGGAAAGTAAAAGTTTATTTATCAAGCTATATATTCAAACAAATAGTATTAAAATAAGATCAGAATTTCAGAATAATCTGGCCATCATCACCATTGTCAATAGCATTTTCATCTGCCGGTGGAATGTATGTACCATGTTGTCCACCATTTGTGCTTTCTGAATCGTCCTGATCAATATCAGTTAAAATATCATCAACAGGTTCGGGCTGTGGTGGTTCAATCAGTGTAATATTCTGTATTTCATAGTTTGCAAGTCTCTTCCCTTTGGATTTTACACCTTTTGCGCTAATAAATTCTGTAAGGTCAATAATCTGGTTTGGATGAGTACGTTTATTGGTATTTGAAAATTCAACTTCGACAGAAGGATTTGGTATAGAAGATATTGCTAAGAGTTTTGAATTTTTATCCTCACCGATAAAAAAAACTTTTTTGTCAGTTGCCTCAACAGTAAATTTCTTTACATAATAGTTTTTGAGTTCTCCTTCATAATAAACGACAGTGTAGACTTTCTCCGGTTTAAATTTTTCGATAATCAGAATATCATCATCAAAATGGCTGAATAGCGAGGTATTATAAAGTTTATAGCAACCTGATTTTGTTATTGTAATTATTTTGTCTTCCTGAGTAAATGTTCCAAGAAAAGTTCCGCGTTTTTCGTCATTAAGTCTGTTGACAGAATCTTCATACCAGATATTTATTCTTGCATGCGGATTAATCTTTTGTTCTTTGAGGATAATTTTCTGAACAGGAAGTCTTGAAAGTATTATTCCTTTTGAATTTCTGTTGGTAACAGATATTGAACTGAAGTCAAACTCAAGAACGGATTTTTTAATTTTAGGTCTGTATTTCAGATAAACCGAAACTGTTTCAGTTTCACCGTTTGGATTGACTGAAAGCCAGAGAACTTTAGAACCTTTGGAGCCAATGGTAAGATTATATTCCTTATCTCTGGTAACAGCAGTGACATTGAATCTCTTGACAAAAGCCCTTCCGGTAGCGCCGTCATGATAAGCCATATTGTAAATAGTATTCTCATCATTTTTCCTGAATACGGCAATATAAATGATATCTTTACCCAGATAAGCCTTATCGGAAACTTTGGTAACCTGGAATACCCCATCGGCACGGAAAGCAATAATGTCATCAATATCTGAACAGTCGCAAACATACTCTACATTTTCGTCTTTTTTAAGTCCGTATCCGGCAAAACCTTCTTTACGATTTACATAAAGTTTTTCATTGGCAATAACTACTCTTGTAGCCTCAATTGTTTCGAAGTTTCGTATTTCGGTTTTTCTTTCCCTGCCGGCACCATATTTTTCCTTAATATGCTTGAAATAATTAATAGCAAAGGGTGTTATGTTTTCAAGATCATAATTAACCTGAGCAAGCTCTTCTTCAATCTTACGGAAGTTTTCTTCAGCCTGATAGGTATCGTACAAAGAAATACGTTTGATTTTAAGTTCTGCCAGCCTGATTATATCCTCAGTAGTTACTTCACGGTCAAAATCTTTGACATACGGAGCAAGGCCTTTGCGGATGGTATCAATAATTTCTTCGTCAGTTTTGCATTTCTTTATATGATTATATATTTCTTTTCCTATAAAGATCTTTTCAAGAGAAGCAAAATGCCATCTGTCAAGCAGTTTTTTCTTTTTCAGATCAAGCTCAGCATGAATAATATTTACTGTATTGTCTGTTGAAACAATAAGTATATCCGATACATTCATAAATGCAGGCTTGTCATTATCTATTACACAAGCATTAGGTGAAATTGATATTTCACAATCAGTAAAAGCATAGAGAGCATCAATAGTAGAATCAGGAGATGTATTCGGAAAAAGATGAATAAGAATTTCAACATTCTGAGCTGTATTATCTTCAATCTTTTTGATTTTTATTTTACCCTTATCATTAGCAGCAACTATAGAATCAATAAGATTACCTGTATTGGTACCGAAAGGGATTTCTGTAATTGCAAGAGTTTTTTTATCGACCTGCGAAATTTTTGCTCTTATTCTTACTTTACCACCGCGCATACCATCATTATACCTGGAGCAATCAATCATACCTCCAGTAATGAAGTCAGGAAATATTTCAAAAGGTCTGTCTTCAAGTATAGCAATGGAAGCATCAATAAGTTCATTGAAATTGTGAGGGAGGATCTTAGAATTAAGACCGACAGCTATTCCTTCCACGCCTTGAGCGAGCAATAACGGAAACTTGATAGGGAGTGCAACAGGTTCTTTATTTCTTCCGTCATAGGAAGCTTTCCATTCGGTAATTTCAGGGCTATAGACGACTTCATTTGCAAACTTTGATAAACGGGCTTCGATATATCGGGGAGCAGCCGCGCCATCACCAGTAAGAATATTACCCCAGTTACCCTGCATATCAATGAGTATTTCTTTCTGGCCCAGCTGAACAATAGCATCACCGATTGAGGCATCACCATGAGGATGATATTTCATAGTATTCCCTATGATATTTGCCACCTTATTGTAACGGCCATCTTCAAGTTCCCACATAGAATGCAGGATACGTCTCTGCACAGGTTTAAGACCATCCCTGATGTCAGGTACGGCTCTTTCAAGAATTACATAAGAAGCATAATCCAAGAACCAGTTTTCGAACATATCCGAAAGATGAATCACTTTCTGAAGCTCGTTGCCTGATTCGTCTGATTCCTCTGTACCTTCAGATTCCGTTATATTATCTTTAATTTTATCTATATCTTCGTCACTATCCATTTATCCAAATAACACCTATTGGTTAATATCATTTTCAGTGAACAATAATTGTTCAATTTTAATATCGTTTGCGCATTTAAAATGTCCTTTGGGACATGCGTTTCTTCCATGTATTCCACATGGTCTACAATCAAGTTTCTCAGAGATTTCAACAATTTTTGAATTATCGCTTAAAGGTCCGAAGCCAAAATATGGCATAGTAGAGCAGAAAATTGCTGTTACAGGAGCATTTACGGCAGATGCAAAATGTAAGGGTGCGGAATCGTTAACAAAATTCATAACAGCACGATTCATTAATGCTGCCGATTGGAGCAATGTAAGTTTACCGCAAAGATTTTCCACAGCAGTAGATTTTACCCGTGAAGCAATATTTTCAGCAAACTCATAATCAGCAGGTCCTCCTATAAGGAAAATATTATACCTATCTTTTAATCTTTCAATAAGTTCTACCCATTTATCAGCAGGAAACTGTTTTGTAAACCAAACTGATGCAGGTGCAATGCAAATATATTTTGATTTTGTATAACCTGAAATCCTGTCAAAATCTTTCTCTGAAGGATAAAGCCTTGGTTTAGAAACATGATTATCGGTAATATGAGCAATAAGACGATGATTTCTTTCAATTTCATGCACCGGATTTTTTTCTGTACCGATAACATGATCAAAAGATTGGTTAAATAAAAAAGACAGGGGATTTTTTTTAAACCCGATCTTAGTATTTCCGTGAGTTCTAAATGTTATAAACCCCGAAGAAAAGAATCTCTGCAGATTGATAATATAATCGTACGACAGATTATTTAATTCATTAATAAGAGCAAACAGATTCCGATACTTATGTTTCTTTTTGTCCCATACAAAACAATTCCTTATAAACGGATGATCAACGAAAAGAGATTCATTACCTTTACGTACAACAATATCTAACTTTGCCCCCGGATATGAATGATGTAGTTTTTCCAATACTGACGTTGCAAGCACAACATCTCCAATATAAGCTGTCTGTATTATTAGAAAATTACTCAATTATTGATTTCTTTTTTTACAATTAAAATACAAATTAACGAAATATATTTCAAAGATAAGTAATCTAAAAAGTCAAAAAAAACATTATTAGCTGAAAACCAGAGCCATCAGACATATCACTAAATTTAAAATTGATAAAGCACTCTTCGCTGCTTATATTCAATTTCCGGTATTTACCCAATTTCGGTATTCAAATACCTAAAATCAACCCAAGGTCAAGGCAAGGTCGGCCCAAGGTCAAGCTACCATCAGTGGAATATTGAATGATTTGTAATATATTTACAAAAAAAATGTATGTTTGCTAAAAAACTGTTTTGAAGTAGTAACATTGAATAATTTATTAACAATGAAAGTTGGAGACAAGTATTACCGAACAATCTGGCTGACAGAAGATGAAAAAGCTGTAAATATAATAGATCAGAGATTTTTACCCCATAAATTTGTAATTGAAAAGCTAAGAACGACTGAAGATTTTATTGTTGCAATAAGGGACATGCATGTAAGAGGGGCAGGATTAATCGGTGTTACGGCGGCATATGGAATGTATATTGCAAGTCTTGAGGGCATGCAGATGAAAGACTTCAATGATTATTTGACTGAAGCAGGAAAAAAGATCAAAGCTACACGTCCTACTGCAGTTAATCTCTCATGGGCAGTTGATAAGATGCTGGAAGAGATATTTAAGGAAAAGATTAATGAAAACAAGGTTAAGAAAGCTTTGAATACTGCAAATGAAATTATGCTGGAAGATATAGAAATATCAAGGAAAATCGGTGAGCACGGAGTAAAATTAATTGAAGAAATAAGCAGGAAGAAAAGCGGAGAAGTAGTAAATGTTTTAACACATTGTAATGCAGGCTGGCTTGCCTTTGTAGACTATGGGACAGCAACGTCACCGATTTATGCAGCATTTGAGAAAGGGATAAAAATTCATGTATGGGTAGATGAAACTAGGCCAAGAAATCAGGGAGCAAGTCTTACAGCATGGGAATTGGAGAATTGCGGCATTCCATATACAATAATTGTAGATAATGCAGGGGGACACCTTATGCAAAACGGGATGGTAGATATTGTTATTGTAGGAACAGACAGGACTACTTCGACAGGAGATGTAGCCAATAAAACAGGAACATATCTCAAAGCGCTTGCAGCAAAAGACAATAATGTTCCGTTTTATGTAGCATTGCCAACCACATCAATAGACTGGAATATTTCAGATGGCATAAGAGAAATTATCATAGAACAAAGAGGAGATGAAGAAGTAAAATACATAAGCGGGCTGGCTGAAGACGGAACAATAAAAAAAGTATTGATTACGCCGGCAAATTCCAATACAGCAAATTACGGATTTGATATTACACCAGCAAGACTTATTACAGGGTTAATCACTGAAAAGGGAGTAATTCAAGCAAATAAAGAAAGTTTGGAAAAAATCAGAAATCAAACGAATTAAAAATTAATACTTTTTAAACAAGTGTAAATACTGATAATCAAAGAATAGACAAAAATTATATAAAAAATAAGATAATCCATTGTACTTTAATTAAAAAAAAATATGTAGGTTTGTAACCTCTTTGTTAATAATAATTTTATAAAATAATTACATGAAGAAAATCATTTTTGCTTTAATAGTCGTATTAGCAGGCTATACGCAATATTTAAAAGCCCAGGTAAATGAGAATTTGCAGGAAGCTGACAAGAAATATAAGGTATCGCAATATTATGATGCAATTCCACTATATGAAAAAGCTCTTGCAAAGTCAAAAGACGAAGAAGAAAAAGGTAAATTAA
>JAUZOY010000175.1 GCA_030706235.1 Bacteroidota bacterium
ATAGTAAAGCCGGCAAGCATTACCGGTTTGCCTCCTCTGGTAACAGGAAATTTAACTGTAGAATATATTCGACCGTTGAGTTCCTCAATAATTTCGACCGTCTTTCCTTCTAGCATTACTCTTTTATCATCTTCAATCATATTTTTAGCCATTTCTGAAGGAAAAAGTTCATACATATTTTTACCGAGCAGCTCATTAAGAGGTTTCCCAAGCATTTTTTCAAAATTTTTGGTCAGATAAAATGATCTGATATTCTCATCCTTGAAGAATATATAGATGGGACTGTATTCCATAAAAAGTCTGAACAATTCTTCATTTTCTTCAACTTTTTGTTTTGCCCTTGTCAGTTCTTCATTTGTTTTTATTAATTCTTCATTCTTGCTTTTTAATTCTTCTTCTGCCTGTCTACGTTTTGTGTTATCTGTGAGTTGAATAATTACATGTGCTAAATTCCCTTTATCATCTAATATAGGGTATGCCCAATTGTAGAGATAAATTATATCTTTTTTAGATGATTCTATATTGGTAGCTTCCGAGGCTTTTTTTATATCATATATTATTTCCCATTCTACCTGCTTTTTTTTATAAAAAACTTTTTTGATGTGTTGCATTAGTCTGCCTTCTTTAATGGCTTCATCCTGGAAAATATTATAAAATTTTCCTTCAATATCTTCAGGCTTAATGCCAAAAAGTTTACTTAATGATGGATTAATTCGTTCGCACCAGCCATCCTTATCAAATATCTGTGTACTGACCGGAGATTGGGAGAATAATTGCTCAAAGAATATTTTTTGATTTTTTAGCTCAATCTCAGCAAGTTTACGTCCTGTTATATCTCTGGCAGCAGCAAAAATTATACTTTTAGTTATAGTTACAGGTGCGGACATCCATTCTATCCATTTATAAGTTCCATCTTTACATCTGTAACGGTTTATGAAATTTTCTATCGAATGTCCTTCTATAAGTTTTTGGTTTTGAATTATAGTCGCTTCAACATCTTCCGGATGTACTAAATCTATATACGGCGTTCTTAAAAGTTCTTCTTCCGAATATCCTAACGTTTTTTTCCATGCAGCATTTACCTTTATAAAATATCCTTCAGGAGATGCCATACAAATCATATCAGGAACTAATGTGAAGAATTTATTTAGTTCTTCCTCACTTTTTTCTGCTTTAAGTTTTGCCTGGATCAGTTCATCATTTGCTTGAATCAACTCTTCATTTTGTGCTTCAATCTCTTCGTTTTTACCCCTCATTTCTTCTTCTGTCTGCTTTCGTTCGGTTATGTCATTAAAAAAAGTAGCAAAAGAACCATATCTGATTTGATATGCTGATACTTCGAAATATTTTTTTATATCAGAATTATAATTCTCAAAGTGTAATTCTTCTCCTGTCAAAGCAACTTTCCCGTAGTTTTCTATCCAAATTGATTCAATATTGGGTAAAACTTCCGAGACTTTCAGACCTATAATATTTTTTACTTTTAAACCGGTGATTTTTTCAAATGATGAATTGGCTGAAATAAATTTATAATCACATGGCGTTCCTGTTTCATCAAGAATAATCTCGTGAGTTGCGAAACCGGCTGTCATTGATTCGAAAAGTAGGCGGTATTCTTTTTCACTTTCTTCAACTTTTATCTTGGCAATTTTTAGTCTGTTATTTGTCTGATTAAGCTTTTCATTTAGTTTTATGTATTCTTCATTTCTGGCTGTAATTTCATCATTTTTTATTTTTAATGCTTCTTCTGTTTCTTTTTGTGTATTTATTAATCTTGCTTGCTGAACATTCTGGTATGCCTTGAATGATAATTCATTAGCAAAAAGATAAAGAAAATTGGCTACATTGGTGAATTGTTCTTTTGACATTTCACTTACTTCATCAAAAGCTTTTTTAAATTCTTCTTTATCTGCACCAATTTCTTCGGCATATTTTAATACTTTTTCAGGGGCAATGTCTTCATTTTTGACCTGACCAATCAACCAGTTTGCAATGTGTTTGCCTCCAAGTGTAATACTTGCTCCTGCGTCCCACAATCCTCCGCTAAGACATGGTTGAATAATAGGACCTGATTTACTAAGTCGGCCGATTACAGCATCAGATTTAAAACAATTTGTAAGTCCCTTTTTAGTTTTTCTTATGATATCATTGCATAGTCTGCAAAAATTACTGGGTTTTGTTATGGGTTTACCATCAGGAAATGTTATTATTGAAGCTACACCTGTTGCATATGCAAATGTATCCTGAATTTTTTGGATTTCGTTAACGTCAAATAAATCATCAAAATTTATATTGCTTGAGTCATCCAACGGCAATGTCAGTAATTGCAATTGTTTATGAATTTCAGCTTTTGTCTGACTTAATTCTTCGTTTAATTTTGTTAACTCTGCATTTTGGACTGCAATTTTTTCATTTTTTTCACGCAAAGTTTCTTCTGAGTTTTTCCTTTCAGTAATATCTTGTACTATCCCTATGATTTTTACAGGATCACCTCTTTCATCTTTAATTAAATCAGATACGGAATTAAGAATGAGTTTTTTACCTGTATTGCGCTGTATTATTCCAAATTCTATATTATATGGCCTCTCGTTATTAATAAGATTCATTATTGCCTGATTAACCTTTGAACTATCAATTATACAATCAATGACCTCGTCATAAGCAAAATAATTGGTTTGTATGTCAAAACCAAATAATATTTTTGTTTCTTCAGATGCCCAAAATAGTCTTTTGCTAATATAATATTCCCAATTACCTATGTGACCAACTTTTTCAGCTTTACTATAACGCTTTTCACTTTCTTCTATTCTTATGTTTGCTCTTTCTAATTCATTGTTTTTTTTGTTCAATTCCAGTTGCTTAAGCCCTGTTTCTCCAATATGTTCAGTTAATTTAGTGAGAAATTTCATGCTTTTCTCTACATCTTCTTCTTTTATTATAGGCACTTCAGATAAAGTTTCAATATATACTTTCTCATCAAACCCATATCGTTTTGCCTGTCTTCTGAAAAATTCAATATCCGGTTTTTCAAAAAAGAACTGACCTGTAAATAAATTTGCTAAATGTTCCCCTCTTAATACTATTGGTACAGCGATGTCTACTAATCCCTGAAGACATTTATAACAGGCATATGTTTTACCTTTTGATAATTTTTTTGATAAAACAGTATCACTTTTTATGCAATTTTTTAAAGTTTCAGGATTTATCCTGTGAAATTCAAGACATATGCGTTGCCATCCTGCACCTACTATTTCCCCTGATTTTGTTCGAAGAATATTCCCATCTATATCAACAATAGCAGATGGAGTCCCTGTAATTTTATAGTATTCCTGAAGTAAATCATAAATTTTTTCGGTATCAAGAATTTCTTCTAATCTATAATTCATAATATTATTACCTTTTACGTCAAATGCTTTGTTTGAAAATGTCAATGCTAAAACATAAATGTTTTAGTGTCAAAGATACTAAAATAAAATTAAATTATGAAAAAATATAGATTAGTCTTTTGTTTTTATGGATGAGGTTAATTTAAATTGAATTTTTATAGATTTATAGCTGTTCCATACCCAATTCGAAACAATTCCAAAGCATTTCCGGTAGTTACTTCTGCAACTTCTTCAAGAGAGAGCTCCTTTATTTTCGCAACTTCTTCTGCAATCAACCTGATATATTTGCTTTCGTTTCTCTTGCCTCTGTAAGGAACGGGAGTCAGATAAGGAGCATCTGTTTCAAGTATGATATGTTCAAGTGGGATATTCTTAACAACATCTTTAATTCCTGCGTTTTTAAAAGTGACTACTCCGCCAATTCCTAATTTAAATCCCATTTCAATAACTTTATTTGCCTCAATAGTATTTCCTGGAAAACAGTGAAATACTCCATTTACATTGCCTGGTTTCTCTTTTTTCAGTATTCTTATCATTTCATTCATAGAATTGCGTGAATGAATCGAAATTGGAAGTTTTAAATCTTCAGCTAGTTTCATTTGTCTGATAAAGGCTATTTCCTGTTGTTCCTGATATGTTTTGTCCCAATAAAGGTCTATACCAATTTCTCCTATACAACAATATTTTCTGTAATTTTCCTTAATTTCTTTTTCAACCGCTTCGAGTTCATCCTGATAATTCTCATTTATACTTGTAGGATGTATACCAATAGAAGGAAAACAATTCTCCGGATACCTTGCAGCAAGTGCAAGCATACTTTCTATTGACATACTGTCAATATTAGGAAGTATCATATATTTTATTCCGTTATCAATGGAATCTTTAATTACATTGTCAATATCGTCCTTAAAATCTTCGAGATATAAATGTGCATGCGAATCAACTAATACCATATGTCCTTTTATTCAATATAATAACTTTCAACTTTCAACTCAATCCTATCTTATCAATGTAATATTTCCTTTCTTAAAGAACTTTTCATCTCCCGGGCATGTTACTTCAAGGTAATATACAAAAACAGCAGGTTTACAATCCATCCCTTTATATTTTCCGTCCCAACCTTCATTCTGATTTCTTGTCTCAAACATCTTTTCTCCCCAGCGGTCGAATATTGCAAAGTAAATCTCTTTTATATTTCTGCCTCTTACAAATATTTTTTCATTAACATTATCTTCGTTAGGTGTAAATGCATTAGGAATAAATACATTGCTCTCATTGCATTCATTCTTTTCAATAACATTAATGAATATTGAATCAAGTCTGGCACAATTATTCTTATCAGTAGCTTTAAGATAATACATCTTTGATTTTATCGGATTTGCTATAGCATGAGTAGGATTAGTTGAATTAAGATCATCAGCATAAACCCATTGATAGTTTAGATTGTTCACGCCGGAAATCACTGTTAAATTGACCTGTTGTCCAGGCTGGACATTATTATTATCTGAAACTATTCTAAAATCAGGTGAACTGTTTAATGATTTAATTGTACCGGAATCTATTCTGCTGCATCCGTTTGCATCTGTTATTGTAACAATATATTTTCCTGCACATAATCCATAATTATTCTTATTTATCTGATTATTATTCCATTTATATGTATATGGCGGAGTTCCTCCGGCTACATTCATATTTATTCCTCCGTTACATATGTTAGCACATAAAGTTCCCGTTGGAGTCAATATTGATTTGATTTCTTTGGGTGATATAATATCTGTTTCAATATTTGCAACACAGTTATTTGCATCAATAACTGTTACGGAATATTTCCCTTCACAAAGTTGTGAAATTTGATATGTATTCAAACCAGTGTTCCACGAATATTGATAAGGTGGGGTGCCGCCTGAAGCTGAAACTTCTGTAAAACCATTGCATGATATTGAACATGATGGCTTTTTTAAACTATCTGTTTTTAATAATAGTTTGGAAGGTTCTGACAGATTTATCATCGTTTGTTTATTGCATCCGTAACCATCAGTAATAGTCACATTGTATTTTCCAGCACTTAATCCAGTTATAACCGAAGTCTTTTGGCCGGAACTCCAACTGTATATATATGGCTCTTTCCCATTGGTTACCGTAATTTTTACTGTTCCGTTTTTAGCTCCTTCGCATGTCGGATTTACAATGCTGTCAACGTTTAAGCTTAGGGAGGATTTAATCTTTACATTATATCCGGAGACCGATTGACAACCATTATTATCTTTTACCGTTACAGAGTATGTTCCCGGACATAGATTTGTTATTGTAGCTGTATTTAATCCTGTATTCCATGAATATGTATACGGCTGATCTCCTCCCGAAACTCCTATTCCTGCCTGACCTGTACATAATCCGTTGCAATAAACGTCTATGGTGTCTCTGAGAAATGAATTCAGGATCGGAGGGGCTGAAATTGTTATAGAATCTAAAGTTGTACAATTGTTGGTGTCACTGATAGTTACTCTGTATTTTCCTGCACAGACATTTTCTATATCAGGACTGTTCTGACTTTTTTTAGTATTCCATGAATATGAGTAGGGACTTGTGTTTCCTGTAACAATAACTGATATACTGCCATTGCATAATCCGTTGCAGCTAATATTTTTTTCTGAGTGTATGATATTAAATGGCTTTGGCTCTGATATATTTATTGTCTGCGATGTTTTGCATTTATTTGCATCACTCACTGATATTGTGTATTTTCCTGCGGCAAGCATAGTTATTGAAGATGCATTTGTAACAGGATTAGTATTCCATGTATAATAATATGGTGAAGTACC
The DNA here is from genome assembly GCA_030706235.1 of Bacteroidota bacterium. GTDB lineage: Bacteria > Bacteroidota > Bacteroidia > Bacteroidales > GWE2-29-8 > JAUZOY01. The sequence continues at coordinate 6,209 of JAUZOY010000175.1, forward strand.
TCCCGATACATTTACATTGATTGTACCTCTTTTATCATTATTACAAATGTTATCAATTTTGTTATATGCTAATTTTAATGAATCAGGTTCAACGATACTATCTAAACCGGAAATCGTACATTTATTAAAATCTGTTACGGTTAGTTTGTAAATTCCTTTTTTCAGATCTTTAATATTCTGTTCTGAAGATCCTGTGCTCCAATTATATATATATGGACTTGTTCCGCCTGCAACATTTGTATTTATTGAACCGGTGCTGAGTCCGTAACAAGTAATATTTGAATGTCTAAATGACAAAGACAGACCGGCAGAAGGTTGTTTAATTATGATACTATCGTTTTTAGTACAATTATTATTATCATTTACTGTAATATAGTAATTTCCGGCTGCAAGATTGTTTATTGCAGAAGATGTAGTGTCTCTGTATGACCATTTATATTTATATGGTGCTGTACCTCCTTTTACCTTAACAGATGCCAAAACTGCCCTGTCTCCGAAACAAAGATTATCCTTTTTCAGAATATTTAATGTTATAGCATCAGGTTCCGTGATTGTAGTACTACCGATAACAGTACATCCGTTAGAATCAGTAATATTTACGGAATA
>JAUZOY010000176.1 GCA_030706235.1 Bacteroidota bacterium
AAGGCATGATAAGACTTAAAATGGTAGAGCAGCAAAAATAGCAAGCATTTTGTTTTAAATTGTATTTTTTTTGCTAAATATTCAAAAAATCATATTACATTTGTGGCTGATTTTCAATATGCCTTCTTAGCTCAGTTGGTAGAGCAGCTGATTCGTAATCAGCAGGTCGCGGGTTCAAGTCCCGTGGAAGGCTCAGAACCATATTCTTTTTTGTTTTAAGATCAGATTTATTTTTTTATGTTATTAATTAAATAAAAAAAGATAAATTTGCATTGTTAATTGATTTTATATAACTAATAATTAAACAACTTATCAAAAAATTTATCTATGTCTGCAACAAATTTAATTCTCCATCACGAAAAGGATTTTGAATTTTCAGCAATTGAACCAATGCTGACAAGTTTAAAAGAAAAATTGAATACATATAATCTTGAGAAGATTATTATAAAAAAGGTATTTAATATAGTTGTGGAATGTGTAGAAAACATTCATAAATATACAGACTGGCTAAAAGAATATAAAGAAATTGATCCTAAGTTTGTTTCAAAGTTATCAATTGAAATGATTACTCTGGATGAAGGTGGAGAAGCCTTTATTATAAAAGCCGGTAATCCTATACAAAATAAAAACATTGAACCACTGAAGGGGAGGATTGAGCATATAAATAGTCTTAGTATGTCAGGATTGCAGAAAATACATAAGTTTATAATTGATAAAGGACTTGAAGAAAAAAAAGAAGTAGTAAGTAAGGGATTTATTGATAGATTGTTCAGCAAGTTTCAGAAAATAAATGTTGATAATTATTGGGCTTCTGAAAAAGGAGGTGCCGGGCTTGGTTTAATTGATATTGCACAGAAATCCCATAGCAAACTTTATTATAGTTTTACTCCTATTGATAATGAAATATCTTATTATGAATTGCAGATAAAATTTAAAATAATTGTAAAAAATACAAAATAACAGATTATTTAATAACGTAAAATAATTGACAAAATGAAAAAATTAATACTGGAACCTTCAAATATTACTCCACAAATATTACTTGACCCGGAAAAAAATATATATAAATTTTCAGGACAATCCAGACCTGAAAATGTAAAGGAATTTTATGATCCAATATTAAATTGGCTTGAAGAATTTAATACTGAGATCTCGATGGATAATCTTTCTTATAATCTGACCTTTATTTTTGATTATGAATATTATAATACTGCATCATCAAAATGTATACTTGAAATTGCAAAAAGGCTGAAATTGATAAAAGATACAGGAGTTCAAATGGAAGTTGTATGGTATTATGATGAAGGAGATGATGATATGAGAGATGCAGGTACTGAACTATCAAAGATAGTAAAACTGCCTTTTACTTTAATGGAGAAACTCGAATAAAGTAAGTAAGCTAAATTTGTATATAATCAGTAGAAATTGTTTCCTATTGATTAACTAATTTGTTAATTCTTAAATAGATTAAATTTATTTTTCTGAACTTTCAATAGTTTTATATAATATTCACTAAATTTACCACGAAATCAGTGAATATTATTTATGTTAATTTGATATTATAGTTATGAAAAAAAATAATTATTGGTTGTTTGTATTATTTTTCCCGCTTTTTATTATTTCATGTGTACCTGCAAGGCAGTTTGATGATTTGAAAGCCCGTTCAAATAAATGTGAAGATGATCTGGCAAAGTATAAATCAGAAAATCAGGATTTGACAAATAAAAATATGGAGATGACTTCATTGATAGAGACGCAGAATAAAAAAATCAAGAATCTTGTAATAGATACTGCAGAATTAGGTAATACATTAAAAAGAATTACTGTGAATTATCATGAACTTGATAAAACTTATGAATCATTATTACAAAATAATGCAAAACTCCTTAATGATAATTCCGATGAAACAAAAAAAATTGTAGAAAAGTTTCAGAATAGTCAGCTTAACCTTCAGAAGAAAGAGGATGAATTAAAAGCTCTTGAGCATAATCTTGAAACCAAAAAACAAGAATATGAAGAATTAACCCAAAAGCTATCAGTGGCACAGACAGAAAATCAGAAAAAGGAAGCAAAATTAAATGAATTACAAAGGATACTGTCTGCAAAAGATTCAGTTGTAAAGGCATTGAAAAATAAAGTAGCGGATGCATTATTGGGATTTGAGAATAAAGGACTTACTGTAACTCAAAAAAATGGGAAGGTTTATGTTTCACTTGAAGAAAGCCTGTTATTCCAGACCGGAAGTATAACAGTAGACAAAAAGGGAGTAGAGGCATTGAAGAAACTTGCAAAGGCACTGGAAAAAAATGAAGATGTTAAGATTTTTATAGATGGACATACTTATAATGTAACGTATAAAGGAGTGGCATGAGGAATAAAAGATAACTGGGAGTTAAGTGTGATAAGAGCAACATCAATAGTCAGGATTCTTACTGAAAATTCAAAAATAAATCCAAGGATATTGTCAGCTTCAGGAAGAGGAGAATTTTTCCCGATTAATTCTGAAAATACAAAAGAAGCCAGATCTCAGAACCGAAGAACTGAAATAATATTAACTCCAAAACTTGACGATCTTCTGAAAATTATCGAAACTAATTAATTTGATTAAGATAGAATCAGATTTAATATTAATTTTTGTTTGCTTTTTAAAATAATGAATTATATTGACCTGCTTTTTAAGTTTTTCAAATTTGGTGTAGTAGGTTTTTCAGGCGTATTTGTAGATTTTGGAATAACCTATTTACTGAAAGAAAAAATAAAAGTACAGAAATATTTTTCGAATGCAATAGGCTTCATAGCAGCTGCATCAACAAACTATTATCTTAACAGAGTATGGACTTTTCAAAGTGCTAACAGTCATATAGTTGTTGAATATGGAAAATTTGTTTTGATCTCGATAATCGGTCTTGCTATAAATACCTTTATAATATGGCGGCTCACAGTACGAAAGAAATTGAATTTTTATATATCCAAAGCTTTTGCAGTAGTTGTTGTTACTATCTGGAATTTTGTACTTAACTTTTTGTATACTTTCTAATCAAACTGAAATAAATTATTACAAGGAAGCATCCACAAGCTGAGACGATAAATGTTGAAGCTGGTCCGAATTTATACCATATAAAACCGGCAAAAGAGCTTGAAATCATCAGCATAATGCTGTTGAATCCTGCGTATGTGCCAATGGCAGTTGCTGTTTCAGATTTTTTGCATACATTGCTTATCCATGCTTTGGAAATTCCTTCAGTGGAAGCCGTATATAGACCATAAAGAGCAAAAAGGCTGTATAGTATATAAATGTTAATGGAAACTGATATACATGCATATACTATAGTAAAAACAGTAAGTCCGAAAATAAATGTACTTTTCAAACCAATTTTGTCTCCGATATATCCGATAGGATATGAAAAAACCGCGTACATAAAATTATAGAAGATGTATACCCCAATGACATGTAATTCTGAAAATCCACATTGTTTTACTTTTAGCAAAAGGAACATATCCGAACTATTGAAAAATGCGAATACAAGAAACCCAATTAATATTCTTTTGTATTCAGTACTGCTATTTTTCCAGTAGCTGAATGAATCAAAAAATGAAGTCTTTTTTTTTATGTTATTGTTAATGGTATGATGCCGTGGGTTTTCTTTAATTAGGTATGTGAGTAAAACAGATATTATTCCAGGTATAAAAGCAATTAAAAACATGTTGTAATATTTACCTGGATAGAAATGAAGGTAAATTAATGCTAAGACAGGACCAATAAATGCACCCATAGTATCCATTCCTCTGTGAAAACCGAAAACTTTTCCCTTATTTTCCGGAGTTGATTCATCGGAAAGTAAAGCATCGCGCGCCCCAGTTCTGATACCTTTGCCGAATCTGTCTAAAGTTCTGGCTAAAAAAATCCATAAAGGGAAAGTCATTATTACCATCATAGGTTTTGAGATGGCACTTAATGTATAACCAGCTCTTACAAATGGCACTCTTTTATTCCATTTATCTGACAGAATCCCGAAATATCCTTTACTTAGTCCTGCTGTTGCTTCTGCAATACCTTCAAGAATCCCGATAAGAAAAACTGAAAATCCTATACTTTTCAGATACAAAGGCATAACAGGATATAAAAGTTCACTGGAAATGTCTGTAAATAGACTTACCAGAGAAAGGTATAATACAGTTTTGGTTATTATTTTGTTTCTTGTCATATTTTAAAATACAAAGGTAGATAAATATTATGACTTTTCAATGTTGCTGATTAAAGGTAAAAATTTTTTTTGTTGAAAAGTTTTATCAATTATTAATATTATTTGAGTAATTATACCTGTATTATATTTAAATGTTCAATTTAATTTTACAATCCGGAGAAATTTTTAATATTAAAATTCAAGCTCACCAAATAAAGAAAAATTTGAGATTTTTCTTTATAAGAGGCAAAAAAAGTAAAAAAAACTTGACTTTGAAAAATTATTGTGTATATTTGTGATAACCGGTGAAATTTGGTTGTTTGAAATATAAGATGTTAGAATATAGTTGTTTGGTAAGTTTGGAATAAGTATATTTTAAAAAATAATGAAATATTTACTTAAAAATATTATTGAAAATTGCATAAAAAAGATCAAAAAAAGATTTAGTGAGGTAAATTTGTGCAAAAAAATAAGTAAAATTGCTTACGCATATGTAATTAAAACTTTTTCAGGTATTTGTGTTGCTGTTTTGTTTTTATTGTCTGAATTTACATATGGTCAGGCTGTGGGAGATTATGGAACAAGATATAATACGGGAGCGTCAACAAGTTGGAGTACTGCAAGTAATTGGGTAGTATGTGTAACAGCGGGAACATGGGCAGGTGCCACAGTAGCGGGAACAGTACCTGCAAATACAAAAAATGTATGGATACTTTCAGGCGCAAATTATAATATGGATGCTGCATCAGGAGAGTGTTTGGATTTAATAGTTATCGGAACATTATATAATAATATTGCATCAAAAAATATAGATATAGCAGGAAATTTAGATGTACAAGGCAGTTTTGACTGGAGCGGAGCAAGTACCTCAAGTATAACAGTAAACGGAACATTTACTATGTCAGGAGGAACATTTAGCTGTGGAAACTCTGATTTAACGTTGAACAGTACTGTGACTTATACATCCGGGACATTTACAGTAGGTACAAATACAGTAACATATGGAAGTGCCGGTGCTCAGGATATTATACCAATAACATATTATAATTTAAGCAGGACGAATGGCGGAACAGCAAGCCTGACAGGAAATACAATAATAACAGGGAATCTGAATCTTAACAGTGGTTTAATATTGTTAGGAGCTTATAATTTAACTCTTTCACAGGTGTCTTCAACTGTAACAGGTTCTCCGTCAAGTTCTGCGATGGTAGTTACCGATGGCGCAGGACTATTATATAAGAATATTGGTACAAGCATGCCATATTCATTTATATATCCGATAGGAGATAATACGGGTCCAAATTATACTCCTGTAACACTTAATTTTACTGCATTTTCTTCAGCTACGGTGAATATAGGGGCACAGGTAGTAAATGTAGCAGATCCGAATTTGAACGGCACAGAGACAGATTATCTGAAAAGATACTGGACATTTAAAAAATCTACCGGCACATTAACTTCATATACATGTACTGCTGATTTCCAATATGTTTCTCCTACTGATGTTTTTGGTAATGAAAATAATATAAGGGCAAGTATATGGGATAATTCAAGCTGGACAGATCTCACGCTTAGCAGTCAGAGTTCAATAAATACCGGAACTAAGACTCTTTCGATAAAATATCCCATTGATAGAAATGGAATACAATTAATAAATAATCATTTTACAGGCAGACATGTGTCCCCATTAAATTATTATAAAACTGTAGCCTCAGGTGACTGGAAAGATTCAACAATATGGAATGTCTCAACTGATATGATAACGTGGTCACCAACTCTGGAATATCCAAATGATCTTAATTCATTGGGAATAGATATTTGTTCAGGACATACAGTTACTGTTTCAGGGGATATATCTGTTGATAGAGTAGATAGTGTAAACGGAACATTAGTAATAAATTCCGGAGTAAAATTTAATTTATCCAACAATGTGAATCCGGATATGATATTGGCCGGAACGATTGATAATAAAGGTGATATTAATAGTATAGGTACAATAAATGTTTTAGCCGGAGGAACCTATATTCATGACAGGGATGGTGGTGTAATACCTTCTGCGACTTGGGATCCGGCATCGAACTGTAATGTTAATTCTACTACAACTTCAGCTACAGGACTTAATCAGACATTTGGAAACTTTACATATAGTTCAGCTAATACACTGGCTTTAGATGGTAATATGGGAGTTGCCGGGAATATGGTTATAAATGCCGGGACTGTAAATCAGGGTAATTATAATATAACTCTTAGCGGTAGTCTTAGCGGAGGTGGTACTCTTACCCAAGGTACAGGAACTATGACAATAGGAGGAGATAATACCATTACAACATATAACTGTGGTAATGGAAAAATGGATTACAATGGTATAACACAAAAGGTAAAAGGGTGTACATACAATAAACTCAGTATTTCAGGCAGTGGATCAAAAACATTGCAGGGTAATGCTACTGTTAATGCAAAATTTACATTGAATGGGGGAACGTCATTTAAATGCAGTACATATAATATCACATTTAAGGATACTACAACAGGAACCGGAACGTTTTTCCCGGGAACCGGAGCAGCAAATTTCGTAACATATAGTTCCGCAAGCATACAGACTGTATTCAAAGGGACA
>JAUZOY010000177.1 GCA_030706235.1 Bacteroidota bacterium
ACTTCAAAATGAAGATGCGGGCCTGTTGATCTTCCTGTACTTCCCCCTAAACCAATAAGATCTCCGGCTCTGACTACCTGATTGACATTGGCAATAATCTGACTAAGATGCCCGTAAATTGTTTCCAATCCGTTATTGTGTCTGATTACGACAACATACCCGTATCCGGCACTATATGCAGCAATTCTTACCACTCCGTCAAATGCAGCCACAACACTGTCACCAATGTTTAGTTTGGTATCCATACCATAATGGAAGTGGTATCTTCTGGGACCAAATTCAGATGTTACAAATCCTTGTTTGGGAAAAACAAATCCTCTGCCTACAATATCCTGAAGCGGAATAATTGTTGTATCAGGTTTTTGGGTAAGATTTTCTATTCTGTTATGTATTATATTATTATCCCAGTTATGCTTATATAAATAATCGGCAGGAATAAATATAAAATCATGTGGTTCATAATCTTTACACAAAGAATCTAATTCCAGCATGTTATTTTCATAATCTGAATCATCTTCATATTCATATATAGAATCATTACTTGTTTTATCATCATTAATAATCTGTCCATATCCAACATTGCTTATTCCCGTCAATACCAGTAAAATAAATAGTAATTTCCTCATAAAACACTTTTATGAGACTATCCAAACACACCAGGTTAGCCTCTATATTAATAAAATAACTATTAAGAACAAAACCTCGTCCCCATTTAAAACTTTGCAAATATAGGAATTTTCAATTGCAGAAGATTGAATTGTTGACACTTATTAATAACTGTATGTGGTTATAAACACATACAATACTTAACTTATAGTATAACTAAATTTGTTAATCGGCATAATAAATAATTATTGCGATTTTTTACATCTCAATGTTAATTCTATTTTATTGATTAAAAATTTTATCAAAATTTAGTAAAAAAGTGAATACATATTATTATTAAATTCTAAAAAATAAGTACTTAAATAGAATTAAATACGTTTGCCATTTATTCATTAATTTTTTTAGGTTAATTTATATTTACTAATTTTGCATTGTCAAACAAGTATAGTAATTAAATAAAATTAAGCAATAAATATTTTAATATGAGTGCATTATCAGATAGAATCAATATGTTGTCAGAGTCAGAAACTCTTGCAATGACAAGAAAAAGCAGAGAACTAAAAGCACAAGGTTTTGATGTTATTAACCTTTCTATTGGGGAGCCTGATTTTAATACTCCTGATTATGTGAAAGATGCAGCTAAAAAAGCTATTGATGATAATTATAGTTTTTATACTCCTGTTTCCGGGTATCAGGATCTGAGAGAAACTATCTGTATGAAATTTAAAAGAGATAATGGCCTTGATTTTACTCCTGATCAAATTGTAGTTTCTACAGGTGCAAAGCAATCAATAGCAAATGTAGTTCTTAGCCTTGTTAATCCGGGCGAAGAAGTATTGATTCCTGCTCCATACTGGGTTAGTTACAGGGAAATTATAAAATTGGCCGAAGGAAAACCTGTTTTTATTAATACTTCTGTTGATAGTGATTTTAAAATTACTGCCGAACAACTTGAAAAATCAATAACACCTAAATCCAAGTTGATGATATTCAGTTCTCCGTGTAATCCTTCCGGTTCTGTATATACAATTGAAGAATTAAAAAGCTTAGCAGATGTACTTGCTAAACACCCAAATATATATATTGTTTCAGATGAAATTTATGAAAAAATCAATTTCTCCGGAAAACATGCAAGCATAGGAAAAATAGACTCTCTGAAGGAAAGAACTATTACTGTTAATGGTATATCAAAAGGATATGCTATGACAGGATGGAGATTAGGATATATAGGTGCACCTAAATTTATTGCTCAGGCTTGCGATAAACTTCAGGGACAGTTTACATCTGCTACATGTTCTATTTCACAAAGGGCCGCCATTACTGCACTTAGCGTAGAATCTGAAGTTACATTAAAAATGCGTGATGAATTCCTTAAAAGAAGAGATCTTGTAATAAAAATGCTCAGAGAAATTCCGGGTTTTAAGGTAAATGTACCTCAGGGAGCTTTCTATGTATTTCCTGATATATCTTATTATTTCGGAAAATCAAATGGTAATATAACAATTAAAAATGCCGGCGATCTTGCAAATTATCTTTTAACTGATGCATATGTCGCTCTTGTTCCGGGTGAAGCTTTCGGAGATCCGCGATGCATTCGTTTTTCTTATGCAACTTCAAAGGAATTATTGATCGAATCTATCAATAGAATTAAAAAATCTCTGGAAAAGCTCTCCTGATAAATAGAAGATAAGAGATTTATACCTGACAGGCCGTTTTAAAATCCTGTCAGGTGTTATAATATATAATGAGTACTGAGAAATTAACTATGATAATATTAAATCGCATAATTAGTATATGATTGAAAAGCAAGTAGTTCGAGAAATATTTGATTCATTCAATGAACTTAAAGTTATTGTCATAGGCGATGTTATGGTTGATACTTATCTTTTTGGTAAGGTCGACAGAATATCACCTGAAGCTCCGGTTCCGATAGTAGGGGTGACAAAAAGAGAAAGTAACCTTGGGGGAGCATCTAATGTCGCAGTGAATCTTAAATCTCTTGGTGCTGAACCAATAATATGTTCTGTCATTGGTGAAGATCAGCAAGGGGAACTTTTCATAGAATTACTAAAAAAAGAGAATATATCTTCAGAAGGTATCATTAAAAGTGAAGATAGAATCACCACTGTTAAAAACAGGGTGATAGGAAATAATCATCAAATGTTGAGAGTTGATGAAGAAATTGATACCAATATCAACTCTGTTGAAGAACAAAAACTAATAGAAAAAATTCAAAGTTTTGTTGATACCGGTAAGATTAATGCAATCATATTCGAAGATTATGATAAAGGTGTAATTACTCCCAATATTATCAGTAAGGTTGTTGAATTTGCTGAATCAAAAAACATTCCTGTTGTTGTTGACCCTAAAAAGAGAAACTTTTCAAATTATAAAAATATAACCCTGATAAAACCGAATTTAAAAGAACTGCGTGAAGGACTCAAGATAGATATTAATACCGGTAATATTCAGGAATTATCAAAAATTACTAAATCATTCCACCAATTACATAATATAGGCATAATTCTTCTGACTCTTTCTGAATATGGCGTTTACATAAGTAAATACAATGAAGAAACAGGAGCATTTACACAAAAACATATTCCTGCTCATATACGCAATATTTCCGATGTTTCAGGTGCCGGTGACACTGTTATTAGTGTGGCAACTGTTTGTCTGGCTCTTAACCTTGATACAGAATTAATTGCTTCTATATCAAATCTTGCCGGAGGAATTGTATGTGAAAAATTAGGCGCTGTCCCTATCAATAAAAGCCGACTTCTCAGTGAAGTTTTGTCAATGTAGCCTTTATAATACCTCAATATTTTTGAGAATTCCTGGAATATTTTTTTTAAAAATTCGTTTCACTATTTAGTGTATGTTTAATTTTTATTAACTATAAATACACGCTTATAATAATATCAAAAAATACCACAACTAAAATTTATTATTTGACGCAATATCTACCTTTCTTGTATATGAAATAATTATTTCAAACAATGTAAAGTTAAAATTATATCATTTGAAATAACTGTTTTTCAGGTATTAAAATTTTATATAATCCTGATTTATATAAATGCGAAGCAGACTGATATATATTATAGCATTTTTAATATTTCTTCTTAATACAGATTTCATTTTAGGTACTACTCCTCCAAATGATAATTGTGTTAATGCAAGTGATATTTCTATAGGTAAAGATGGTTTTGGTTTTGGGGTATTTAAAAGCAAAACAATAAATATATCAGATGCAACAGTTCAACCGGGAGAGTATTTTGATCCAGTACTTCTTTCTTCAGGGAATAATAAAAAATCAGTATGGTTTAAATTTACGATTCCTACAACGAGGGGCGTGAAAATTGAATTAAAGCAAAAGGGCGGTTCAATACCTGAAAATGGTGCCGGTTTTGTAACATATTACAGTTCCGGTAAAAATCCACCCGGCAGTACTGATATTACAACATCAAAAATTACTCCTATGGGACAGTTTGGGAGTGCTTTCAATCCATGCTTATATGCAGGTACATACTATATCCAGGTTGGTGCCAATAATAATTCAAATGATTCAATCTATGTTGAACTGTCAGTTACAAGACCAAACAATTTAAACAGTTATGATTATACTTCTTCAGCACTTGATTTCGGTGTAGTACCTGATTTCAATTCTGCCTACTACACTTTTGATGCTGGGTGCCAGACTATTGATACAATATCCGAAGTTTGTTCATCGGTACTTGGCGCTGATTATAAAGATTATACAAGTACTGCGTGGTTTACATTCAATACAGGTGATGCTTTTGATTATCTGAAATTTAATTTGGGCTTAAAGAATTTCGGACAACCATATTCTTCCTCAAATCCACTGGTAATTGGATATAAACTTTATAAGGGGAATGTTAAAAAAGATGGACTTTCAAGAATTACACTTTTTCGTGATTGTTCCAAATTCGAACAAACTTCAGCAACTTTGCCAAACTTTCAGTTTAATTGCAGTGAACTTCAGCCTCATACAAGTTATACTGTACAGGTCTTTTTTAATAAATTCTTCTCCGGAACGATACTTACATATATAAATAAAATCGGCAGAGTGACTAATGCTCCTAATCCGCGTAATATTCCATTTTCCAATAAAGATATCATTCTTAATCATTCAAACGCAGGCATTACCAATACGTTTAATGATGCTTTCGGATGTAATTCCTTCATGAAAGATTACTTATGCGGGACTGTTGTACCTCTAAACTATTCTTACAATAAATTAATCTATGATATGAATACCTGGTACACATTTACACTTCAGAAGGACGCAAATCTGGTTATAAGTGCAAAATGTTCAGGAATACTTGTATACATGCGGTTATATAAAGGTAATGTAAGTTCTGATTGTAATTTAAGTTTATATTCTGATTTTGCATCCAATACCTCAATGACATGTATACCTGCCGGAAGTTATAGCCTGCAGATACTCGGAGTAAGCGGGCAGGGGAGTGCTTCTGATATTTTATATGACGTTAATTCACAATTAGGAAGGGATATTACTCTAAACGTTACAGTTACTGATGCTGTCAGTATAAATAGATTCAATCTTTCGGATGCAAATTCGGTAAACAGATTGTCCCTCAATCCTATAAAAAGTGATACAATAATTTATGCTTTGTCCGATACATTCGGATGCCAAAACACTGTCCTTCCTATTGGCCCACAATGTGATACTCTTGTCAATAAAGCAATATACAGAGTAATAAGCTTAGACAGAGACGGCATACTGACTGTTGATAAACGGGATGATAAGATTCCCTACAGGATTTACAGCGGTGATGTTTCTACTTTAGCTTCTGTTCAGAATAAATTTAAACCAACAGACAGAATTTCAGGTCTAACTATCATTAAACCATGCTCCGGTAATGGTTCTTCATTTAAGTTCTGTGTTTCAAAAGGAACTTATACAATAGTATCATTTGGTAATGACCGGGATTTGAATACTCCCGATCCTCAACTTGTTGTTAGATATAATACTATTAAATCCTATTTCAAAGACACACTTCATCCTGAGGATATGGGTGATATTACAGATAAATTTAATTTTGGAAGATTTTATTCCAAAACAGATTATGTCTCCTGTGAAAACAATAGTACAACAATAGATAATCTGGCACCATGTAGTAACTATAACAATCTTATTTATCGTCAGTTTTATATCAATAAAGAAAAAGTATTTTCACTTTCAGGGATTCTTCCATTCAGATTATTTGCCGGAAAGGTCAGCTCAGGAACAAATAGTCTGAAAGCTATAACACCAGATTGCAAAATGTCATGGAACCGGGAATATTGTTTAAGCCTGCAACCGGGATGGTACACAATTGTAAGTTATGGTTCAAATCTGAGTAACGGTAATCTGGGAGATCATGATAGCATTACTGTGACTCCCGAAAGGAAACCAAAACATAATCGTCCTTATAAAGCTGCTTTTAATAAATTAGACTGGGGCACAAGTACTTCAGGTACAAAATATCCTTCAACAGGAAAATATATAGTTCTTGATAATGATGTTTTTAATTGTGTTCCCGATACTCCCATAGCAGGTGCATGTTCAGGAAAATTTCAGAAAGTTGTATATTATTCGTTCACTATAGCAAGAAATTCTTTTATAGCCATCAAGGATGTACCATCTGAAATGAAAGTAAAAGTTTTTCCGTTTGATGTAAGAACAGACTCTGCATTATTATATACAGCACCACCAATACAACCATGTATTTCATCTGCACCGTATTCAATACAGTTTTGCAATCTTCAGCCTGGAAGCTATACGCTCGTAATATATGCAATACCTGTCTCAATAAGATGGGTTCAGCCTACTGTATATATAGACAGAGTAGAGGATTCGAGGTTTGACAATGCTTATAATGCTTATGATTTTGGTAAAGTTGTTGGTGACAATACATTTCATTACGGGAAAGTCGGAGATGTAAATGCTTTTGATACAGGTCGTAATCCAACAAATGATTTTATTTCCTGTAAAACAGGAGCGCAACCAACAGATCCGGATAATTATTACACTGATTTAACGAACAAAAATCATTGCACTACCGGTATATACCCATCCAGCGGA
>JAUZOY010000178.1 GCA_030706235.1 Bacteroidota bacterium
AAGACTCCCCCGCCGGCTGCCAGGCCCAGCAGCCAATCGAGCACGGCGTCGGCTGCCATCGCACAGCAATACCAGGCCGCTGTTCAGCTCGTGCAACAAGGCAAGTTCGACAAAGCGATCGCAGCGTTTGAAAAGGTCCAGCCCGCGGCACCTCCCGAAATTCGCGAGCGTTGCAGAATGTACATCAACACCTGCAGGAAGCAGCTCGATAACAAGGGACTCGCTTTTGGTACGCCTGAGGAACGCTACGACTACGCTGTCTCGCAAATCAACGCTGGCGACTTCGAAGAGGCCACCAATCAGCTGAAGGGCATTCTGGCTGATGATCCTCGCGCCGACTTCGCCTATTACGGTCTGGCTCTTCTGTTTGCCATCACCGGCAAGACGCAGGATTGTCTCGACAGCCTCTCGCAGGCCATTGAACTCAATCCGAAAAATAAAGAAGCATATAAAATGAGAGCGGAAACAAAGTTTGAACTTGGTAGTTTTAATGATGCAGTTTCGGATTGTAGTGAAGCAATTAAAATAGATATTAATTATGGAGCCGCATATTTACTCAGAGGTGTATCCAAAAGCTTTATTAATGATAAATCCGGTGCATGTAAAGATATAAACAAAGCAGCTGATTTGAATACGCCGAATGCTGCTGAAATGTATGAACAAATGTGCAAATAGAGTGAAAATATAAGAGACAAATTATGAAAACGGATAATGAATTAAAATTAAATGCAATACTTGATAATATTCCTGATATGGCCTGGCTTAAAGATGAAAAATCCAGATTTATACATGTGAATGAGGCCATTGCTGTAATGGGCGGATGTTCTCAGGAAGAATTCATTGGCAAAACAGATTTGGATTTTTTTCCCGGGGATCTTGCTGAAATATTCATAAAAGGGGATAAGGAAGTAATGGAGTCCAGACAAAGAAAGATTTTTGATGAGCAAATTGAAAATACAAATGGAGAAAGAATTTGGATTGAAACTATTAAAACACCAATTATTGATTCTAATAATAATGTTATAGGTACAGCGGGTATTTCAAGAGATATAACTAACAGAAAACATCTTGAGCAGCAGATTCTTAATACAATAATTATAACTGAAGAAAAAGAACGCAAAAGGATTGCCGAAGATTTGCATGACTTCTTCGGACCTCTTCTTTCAGGAATAATGCTTTATGTGGATGAAATTTCTTCCGATAATGTTACAGTTACAGAAAAGAAAAAACTTAAGCGTTATCTTAAAGGGATTATCCATGAAGCTGTTGGAACAATAAGGACAATATCAAATAATATTATGCCCAATGTTCTTAATGATTGGGGTTTGGTTGATGCTATCAAGTCTTTTTGTCATAAAATTAATCTTTACAATACAATAGAATTAAATATAGATGATAATATTGGTGATAAAAGATATAATTCGACAATAGAAATAATTATTTACAGAATTATTATAGAATTGATTAATAATACTATTAAACATGCCAAAGCCGGTAAAATTCAAATTGTTTTGAGAGATGAAGATAATTTGATGAGGATAAGATATATGGATGATGGGAAAGGGTTCAGTCTGAAAAAGATAATTAACAATCCTGGCATGGGGCTTAATAACATTAATAACAGACTTAAATCAATAAATGGTAAAATATTGATTGTGACAGAAAGAAAAGAAGGGGTAAAGATAAATATTGATATTCCGCTGAATAATTAGATTTTTTCTACTTTCCCGTATTCAATTTTATCAATTATATTGACTACATTTTCAATATAATCAATTAATCCTGCCTGTTTCATTCCTCTTTCTATATTATCAGCCCTGAAGTATGCTATGAGTGTAAAATCATCATCCCTGATCTGAATATAATCAGGAATTTTTGCTTTTCCTTTTATTTTTATGATATACATTTTAAATCGATAATTGATAATTCACAATTAAAAATGGTTTAATTGAATGTCTTGAAGAATTCCCAGAGAACTATGCCTGTACTGATAGAGACATTAAGAGAATGTTTTGTTCCTGTTTGTGGAATCTCAATGCAATGAATAATGTTCTCCATTACTATATCTTCAACTCCGTTAATTTCATTACCAAAAATTATAGCATATTTTTCAGAATTATTTATTTTAAATTGATTGAGTATTATACTTTTGTCAGCCTGTTCCACTGCAACGGGAATATATCCCTTATCAGAAGCATATTTAACTGCATCGGTAGAGTGCTCAAAGTATTTCCATTCTACCGAATCTTCTGCCCCCAGGGCAGTTTTATGTATATCCCTGTGGGGAGGGGTAGAAGTAATTCCACATAGATAAATCGCTTCAGCAGAAAATGCATCACATGTCCTGAATACTGAACCAATATTGTTCATACTTCTTACATTGTCAAGTATTACTATAACAGGAATTTTATTTTTATGTTTATATTCTTCTAATGAAACTCTGTTGAGTTCTTCATTTTTTAGTTTACGCATCAGGTTTAATTATCTTTTTATATTTCTTGCATCAAGTGCATGTTGGAATTTCTTAGCATTTTTATTATGCTCAGCTTCAGTTTTTGCAAAATTATGATGCCCTGAAAAATCTTCTTTTGCACAAAAGTAGAGGTATTCATGACCTTTGTAATCAAGAACTTTGTCTATTGTAGTAGGATAGGGTAGAGTAATCGGTCCCGGAGGTAATCCTTTGTATTTATATGTATTATATGGAGAATCAACGCTTAATTGCTTTTTCAGTACTCTGTTAATTGAGAAATCCCCAATTGCATATACGACTGTAGGATCTGCCTGTAATAATATACCTTTACGTAGTCTGTTTATATATACTCCTGCTATTGTAGTCATTTCATCTTCTTTGAGAGATTCAGATTGTACAATTGAAGCAAGAATTGAAACCTCAACTGGAGTCAGGTTTAATGCATCTGCTTTTTTGATCCTGTCCTTTGTCCAGAACATTTTATATTCTTTAGTCATTCGGTCAAGGAATTTTTCTGCTGAAGTATTCCAGTTCATTATATATGTGTTTGGAATGATCATGGAAAGAACATTATCCGGATTCAGATTATATTTACTAAGGTAATCTTTATTATTCAACATATCGAGAATTTTTACTGAGTCTGCTTCCAGATATTTTGCAACCTTTGAGGCCAGTTCTTCCTTCAGGCGAATATTGTGTAAAACTACTTTTACTGGGTCCTGTTTCCCCGAACGAAGAAGATTAACTATCTGATTATTACTCATTCCCTTCTTGAGTAAATACCTTCCTGGTTTTATATGTTTATCATATCGTTTAAATTTTGCGAACAATTTGAATGAAACCGTCTCTTTTAATATTTTCTTTGAATTAATTGAATCGAGCAGATTATTAAAATTGGAACCGGTATGAATATATAAATATGCAGATTTTTTACTGCCTGTATTTACATTATTAAAAAAATAAAACATATATCCTGCAAAACTACAGGCTATCAATGTTATTATCAGAAGAAAAATAAAAAACTTTTTTATTGAAGAACTTTTATGATTTTTAACCGTATTCTTTTTTGTCTTTTTCTTTGTAGTCATTTATTAAAATTTTATTCAAAACATCATTACCTCTTCATAGAGTTCTTTAAGGGGTAATCCCATAACATTAAAAAAAGAACCATCAATTTGTTCTATGCCTATATAACCTATCCAGTCCTGGATACCGTATGCTCCTGCTTTATCCAGAGGATTATAATTATTTACATAAAATAATATCTCTTCGTCTGACAGTTCTTTGAAATATACATCAGTGGTTACGTGAAAAGTAACCATTTTAACATTGGATTTTAAGGTAACAGCCGTTATTACCTCATGTTTTTTCCCTGATAATTGTTTCAACATTTTTATTGCTTCTTCATTGTCTTTAGGTTTGTTAAGAACATTATCTTTAAGGAATACTACAGTATCTGCTGTAATAATAATGGTATTATCAGGAATACTTGCACTTTTAAAGGAATTTGCTTTTAATTTGGATAAATATACCGGAATTTGTTCCATTTTTAAATCATCAGGATAAAATTCAGGGATATCATGTGTCTTAACTGTAAATTTCCAACCCATGTTTTTTAAAAGCTGTTGCCTTCTGGGCGAATGTGAGGCGAGAATTATATTAAAATTTGGAATTAATGTTTGAATATCCATATTTTTTTGGTTGGTGAATATGTCTTTTATATTATCATTTTTATATTAATTTTTGCAAAAATATTAATTTTTCAAAAATAATGCCATAGATAATACTCCCATAAGCATAATAAATTTTGTGAATTTACTGGCAAATCTATAATCTATTTTATGTTTTGCATTAATAATAAGATATGTCAGAATTATTAATGGTATTTGAATAGTTATTAATATATACCAGAATTTGAAAAAGTCTTTTTCAATTATACTTTGAAAATATGCAATACCTAAAATAGATATTAATATAATTGAGCCAATTATTATTTTGGAATACTTGATTCCAAGTACTATTGGTATTGTTTTGCAGAAACATTTTTCGTCTCCTTCAATATCTTCAATGTCTTTTATCATTTCTCTTATAAGTGAAACAACAAATGCAAATAAGGCATATACTAATATGACATAAACAAAATCCAGTGGTATTTTATACGCTGAATGACTTATAGCAACGAATTCATATATTCCAACGGTTATTACCGTAAATCCTGAAAGTAATGCTATTATAAAATTTCCAAGCAAAAATGTCCTTTTATAGTAGGTGGAATAAAACCAAAGTAATCCTCCAACAACGGGGTTTATCAATGCAAGTTTAAAACTTTTTAATTTATAGGCCAGATAAAAATTAATTAAAACACCTATGATACTCAGAATAATATGAATAATAATAGCATTTCGCCTTGGCAATAAATTTCCTAATATTATTCTATCAGGTTTATTTATTCTGTCGATTCTGACATCAAAATAATCATTAATTGCATAACCGCCTCCTGCAATCAGGATTGTTGAAAAAACTATAAGAAAAAAGTTGAAATTTCCTAAAGTGCTTTCTACACCGTAATATTTATAAAAAGGAAGAATTATACAATATCTGACTAAATATTGTGTCAAAATTATCATTAACAGATTTGGAATCCTTAATAGATTGAAGTAAGCTGATATTTTTTTCATATTATGAATAATTTAATAATTACCAATGAAATGCGTCTTTGTCAAACCATTTATTCTGAACCTTGAGAACCTGCTCGATAATATCACGGGCACATCCATATCCTCCTTTTTTATCAGATATATAATCTGAAATCATCTTAATTTCTTCTGAAGCATCAGCAGGACAAGTGGGAATTCCAACTATTGTCATAATTTCATAATCCGGAATGTCATCGCCCATATATATGATATTCTCCAATGAAATTCCTTTTTCAGCAATATATTTTTCAAAAAAAGATTTTTTATTTTCTATTCCAAGAAAAACATCTTTAATACCCAGATAATTAAATCTATGGTATACAGCATCACATCTTCCACCTGAAATTACCGCAACATTATATCCTTTCTTAACAGCTAATTGTAAAGCATAGCCATCTTTTACATTCATTATTCTTAAATTCTGACCATCCGGCATCAATAAAACACTTGCATCTGTAAGAACTCCGTCAATATCAAATATAAAGGTATTTATTTTATGTAGTTTCTGTTTAAAGTTAGGCATATTAAATTTTAATGTATGTTTTGTTTTAAAATGTTTTCGGTTATAAAAGTATAAATATTTTTATAATCCGGTTTATCAGACAAAAGTAATTGATGTTCCCGAATTGTATTAATATCATTCCTTTTGGCAGGTCCGGTTTGAAGGATAGCTGGGTCTCCATATTGGGCATTCATTGCAGTTTCTTCTATAAGCGGAATTAATATTTTGAAATCTATGTTTTCTTTTTTAAGAAGGTCATATGCAATAGCATACATACGGGTTGTGAAATTGCATGCAAAAACAGCTGCCAGATGAATAATCTTTCGTTGCTGAGATGTAATTTCTATAACATTACTGCTGATAGATTCTGCTAAAGACTTGACTTTGCGTAAATTAATCTCGTTGTTGGCTTCGATACAAATTGGTGCCTTACTTAAATTGGCTGGTTTGTTTTTGGTTAATGTTTGCAGCGGATAAATAATACCTATGTTTTCAGATGAATTATGCAAAATCTCCATTTCCTTCAAACCGGAGGTATGTAGTACAAGTTTATCAACTAAATTTAGCTTCAGGCAAATCTCTGAGATTTTATCATCAGGTATTGAAATTATATAAATATCAGCGTTTTTATTTATTGCATTTATATCAGTTTGATATTCAGAATTTACTTTTAATGCTAATTCCTTGGCTGTTTTTTCATTATGGCTGAAAATCTGTATAATTTTATGACCTTTTTTATATAATTCCAGTGAAAAATGATATGCCACATTTCCTGAACCAATAAAAACTATTTTATAAAATTCTCCCAAATGAAAAAGATGTTTAATGTTTTAAATTTCTGTAAAATTAATAATTATTTTAAAAACAATTTTTTTTTAATATACCCATCTCTCAACTGATTGAAATGAGTCAATTTGTCTCCCTTGTTCTGCTTACACCCCTCTCCTGCGGGAGAGAGTCATGGGGTGAGGGCTAATTCTGCTAAACTAGCCC
>JAUZOY010000179.1 GCA_030706235.1 Bacteroidota bacterium
ACCGGGGCAGGAACTACAGGTCCAACCGGCCCAACCGGAGTTGCAGGTTCAACAGGTCCAACAGGTTTAACCGGAGCAGCCGGAGCTAAAGGAGCAACCGGAGCAAATGGGACTAATGGGACCAATGGAGCAACCGGCCCAACCGGAGTTGCAGGAACTAATGGGGCAACCGGAGCAACGGGACCAACAGGTGTAACGGGACCAACAGGTGTAACGGGACCAACAGGTACAGGTGGAATAACTACATTAAATACATTAACAACAACAACACAAACTTTTGCTACAGGTACAAGCGGAACCGATTTTGGAATAAGTTCATCCGGCAGCGTACATACTTTTAATTTACCGACTGCAAGTTCAACAAATACAGGTAAATTATCAAGCGCTAATTGGACAACTTTTAATAATAAAGAAAATGCATTAACTTTTAATGCTCCATTAACCAGAGCAACAAATACAATATCAATAACAAAAGCAACAAGTACAACTGATGGATATTTATCAAGTACAGACTGGAATACATTTAATAATAAATGGAGTCTTACAGGAAATGCAGGAACAACTCCCGGAACAAATTTTATTGGAACTGCTGATTCAAAAGATTTTGTAATAAAAACTAATGGCACTGAAGTAGGACGTTTTTTAAGTAATGGGCAAGTTTCTATAAATAATTCTACACCGGCAACAGGTATAAAATTTTCATCAAAAACATCTACAGCAAGTGAAGCAGCAATATATGGAGAAAATACAAGTGCTACAAATAGTGTATTTAATGTAGGTGTTAAGGGATATATTGTAAGTGATTCAGGAGCGGCTGTTTATGGATTCCAGGATCATACTGCTGCAACAACGAAGAGTGGAATGGGAGTTTTTGGTAAAACAAATTGTCCTGAAGGTAGTGGTGTTTATGGTGAAAATACCTCTACTACAGCAGATGGAGGAGGTGTAATGGGTCTATCAAAATCTAATGTTGATGGTTCTTATGGTGTAGCTGGAGTAAATATTGGTACAAGTGGAGGTAGTTACGGTACTTATGGTGAATCAAGAAGTACAAGTGGGATTGGAGTAGCAGGATATCATACCAGCAGTACAGGAAACGGAGCCGGAGTATATGGACAAAGCAACAGCAAGGATGGCATTGGAGTATTCGGAGTTACAATAGATACAACTACAAGTTCAAATTCTCATGGTGTATACGGGCAGACTTCAAGTAAAAAAGCATGTGGTATCTATGGTTATAATGCTGCAACGATTACATCAGGTACTCAACAATTCAGTCTTACAAGTAGTCTTGAAGACTGGATTGGAACCGGAGTTAGCGGTTACGGATACAACGGTGTTTTCGGAGAATCTTATGATGTTGAAGGATACGGAGTAATAGGTAAAAATTATTCATCATCTTCTACCGGTGTAGGTGTAGGAATTTTAGGTATTTCATCCGGAGCAGGAATGGTGGGTATTGGTGAGTTAGTCGGAGTATATGGAGAAGCAACAACAGACGATATTGCAGGTTATTTTGCTGGTAGCGTTTATTCAAATCAAACATCTATATTTTCAGATAAAAGATTCAAGAAAGATATAGATACAATAAACAATGCCCTTGCCAGTATTATGAAATTAAAACCAAGAAAATATAAATTTAATAAAGAAGAATACCCGGCAATGAATTTTAATGATAAACTCAATTATGGATTTATTGCTCAGGAAATTGAAAGTGTATTTCCTGATTTGGTAGATTCAAAAGCAAAAATAATGGACCCTAAAAGAGCAAAAGGAACAATAAGCAAAAGCACTACATCGGGCTATTATACTGTAAATTATACTGGTTTAATTCCGGTTGCAATTAAAGCTATTCAGGAACAGGAACAAATAATAGAACAATTAAAAGTCGAATTATTTAAGTTACAGACAGAGAATAGAGAATTAAGAAATATTATCAATAAGAATATTTTAAACAACAGGTTAACAAGATAACCATATATGAAAAAAATATTATTGTTAATAGCACTATTAAACTGGCAGTTTTTTATTATTGCACAGTCTATTGCTCCAAAGGTTGTGTCATCTTCCGGAGGTTATTATGTAGGCAGTAATTCTTCTTTAAGCGTAACCATTGGTCAACCATTGAGTCACACATATAATATTGGTTCAAATATTATTACTGAAGGATTTCAACAACCTGCTAGTATTGCAAATACCGGCACTCAACTTTTGATATGTTACTGGGATACAGTTAATTTAACAGCACCTTCTACCGGAATGTACAGATGGAGTACAGGTTCAAGATTACAGAAAATATCCGTTAATCCAACTTTTACAACCACATATAAAGTTACTGTAACAAAAACTACAGGAACGAGTTCTGTTTATAGTTTTGTGGTAGGTGTTGTTCAACTAAGAGCCAAGACTATTCCTCTAAAAACTATCTGTCAGGGGAATAGTACAATTCTAAGTGTTACCGATTCATTTGGTTCAAAAATAAATTCTTACAGATGGAGTACAGGAGAAACAACTCAAAATATTACAGTGACTCCACTAAGAACAACAAGCTATACAGTAACAATTGATGTAAATACTCCCAAGTATTGCGCATCGTCTGCCCTAACAGATGTTAAAGTCAATTTTCTGCCGAAAGTTAATGGCATAACAAATATCTCTTCATGCAATAATAGTAGTACAGTACTTTCCGCAGTATATCCTCAATCAGGAGATATTTATTTGTGGAATACAAATGCCACTACTTCCTCTGTTACAGTTAAACCAACAGTTAATACAACCTATACTCTTACAATTAAAAATAAATACGGATGTTCTGCAAGTGATGAGTTTGACTTAAAATTGGTCAATTGCAAGAATAATGATGATTTATCATTAAAAGATAATGAATTGAACACATCTTTTGTTTCTAAAAATGAAATAAAGGAAGAAGCATTTTCTGTTTATCCTAATCCATTTTCTCAGATGTCAAAGATATCCTATTCACTTGCCGATAATTCCAACTTGAATATAAGCGTATATGATTTAATAGGAAATAAGGTTTCCGAATTGGAAAGAGAATTTAGAAAGAAGGGAAATTATAGTTTGACATGGGATAGAAAAGGTCTGAAACCAGGAGTATATTTTATTAAATTTAATACAGAATCTAAAAAACAGACATATAAAGTAGTTATTCTGTAATAATTTTCAGGTTAAATTTTCAATTTGATTTTCAATCTATACAACGAATCTCTCTAAATATTTTTATGTTATTTGCTAAATTTACTGTATGTTTGCAAAAATTATATCTTAATAATTTAACGTAAAGGAGAAACATAACAATGGACCCCGAGCCGGCGAATAGTTGGAATAGTCCTGAAGAATAAACAAGGAAGGCTGGTCGTCTATTGACAATTATCCTTCCTGATAAATAAAAATATAGGGAGGATTTATCTGTGAATACAGTATCAACATTTTATTTAAGTCGCATATTAGGTATAAAGTTCTCATTAGCTAACACAAAAATCAATGGAAAACTTATTGATTTAATTGTAGATACAAGTTTTATCAGGCCCAAAGTTATTGGGGCAAAAGTTAAAGTAGCTAATAAATTTCAAATCCTCGATTTTGCACATTTTCTTATATTTAAAGAAAAAGGAAACTATGTTATCGAATGCAGTAATGCTATAGATATTGAGCCTGTTAAAGAGAATACTTTGTATCTAAGTAAAAACATTCTTGATAAACAGATAGTAGATATTGATGGAAGGAAGCTTGTACGTGTTAATGATATAAGACTTGCTGTATTATCATCCGGCATTTATATAGTTGCAGTAGATGTTGGTCTTGAAGGGTTATTAAGGCGTCTTGGAGTAGCAAAACCAATTAATTCAACTCTCAGGCCATTTGGGAAAAATATACCGTCTAAACTAATATTATGGGATGAAGTAGAACATATAGATCCTCTTCATTCCGGTATAAAACTTTCCAAAACGTATTCGAAACTTTCGACACTTCATCCATCAGATTTAGCGGATATCATAGAAGACCTTGATCATAAAACTCAGGTAGCTGTTTTTGAATCACTGGAGGAAGAATATGCTGCTGATGTATTGGAAGAACTCGAAACAGATGCCCAAATCAACGTTCTGGAAAGCCTTCCTCTCGAAAAAGCTGCTGATGTTCTTGAGAAAATGCCCGCCGATGAAGTAGCTGATATTCTTGATGAAATGGAGAAAGAAAAGGCAGAACAACTTCTTGGAGAAATGGAAAGTGAAGATTCTCAGGAAGTTCGTGATCTTATGGAATATCCTGAAAATACGGTTGGTAGTCTCATGTCCACAGATTTCATATCCTTCAATGAAAATATGACTGTTGAGGATACAATCAATGAATTACGAAAGTTAAAACCTGAACAGGATACTATCTATTATCTTTATGTATTGGATAATGATGAAAAGTTAATTGCATCGGTATCAATAAGAGATCTTATTATTTCAAATCCGGAGACCAAACTTCATGAAATAATGAAACATAAAGTTGTTAAGGTTGGTGATTATGATAAAATAGACTCTCTTGCTGAAATAATTTCAAAGTACAACTTGCTTGCAATTCCTGTAGTAGATGAAAAAATGAAAATGGTAGGAGTTGTAATAATTGATGACGTTGTATTCACTTTGCTCAAAACAAGAAAGAAGAAAAACGGATAAGATGCATTAAAATAAACTTAAGGATACTAGCAAAAAAAAAATTTAATGATCTTAATTTAAAATTTCAAAGGATTAAACAAACTGTTCTCCTTTAATGATTTTTACATCATTAACAAACTCTCTGATTTTTTGTTCATCAGTTTTCTTGCAAATCAACAGAATATTCTTAGATTCTGCAACAATATAATCAGTTAAGCCCTCAATAACAACAAGTTTATCTTTAGGAACACTTATAATACAATCAGTTGTATCATAAGTCATAATATTATTACCGATAATTGCATTGTTTGAATAGTCTTTATCATGGTTATCAAAAAGAGAGCCCCAGGTTCCAAGGTCAGACCATCCGAAATCAGAACAAAGAACGAATACATTCCTTGCTTTTTCCATGATGCCATAGTCAATTGAAATATTTTTACATACAGAGTAAGCCTGTCTGATAAAATCATCTTCTTCAGAAGTGTTAAATTTATCAAGACCTTCATTGAAGATACCGTTAATCTCCGGAAGATACATTTCAAAAGCTTTAAGAATACTTTTAGCTGACCATATAAATATACCGGAATTCCAAAGGAAATCACCACTTTCAATAAATGACTTTGCAAGATCAAGATCAGGCTTTTCAGTAAAAGTTTTTACCTTTTTGATTCTTGCATCTTTATCAGGTAATACATCTTCATTAAATTGAATATAACCATAACCCGTATCAGGTCTGCTGGGTGTAATTCCAAGAGTAAGAAGGCAATCACACTTTTCAGTCAGATTTAGAGCAATATCAACATCATTAAGGAAAATATCTTCTTTAAGTATAATATGATCTGAAGGAGCAACGACTATTCTTGCATCAGGATCTTTCTGATATATTTTATACGTAGCAAAAGCAATACATGGAGCAGTATTTCTTCTTGTAGGTTCGCAAAGAATATTATCCGGAGTAACATCAGGAATCTGTTCCATAACCAGATCTCTGTAAATATTGTTAGTAACAATATAAATGTTTTCTTTTGGAAATTTTCTTGCAAAACGATAATAAGTTTGCTGAATAAGTGTCTGTCCGGTGCCTAGTATATCAATGAATTGTTTTGGATGAGCTGTTTTGCTTATAGGCCAAAAACGGGTTCCTATTCCCCCCGCCATTAATACACAATAATTATTGTCCATTTTTACTAGTCAAAATATTTTTTCCTTTGAATTTGCAAAGTTATAAAACATTAAATAAATGAAAAGATAAATATTCCCCTGACAATATTCTTTAAATTTAAATGTAACTTACAGTGTTTTATGCCAGGTAATTTATAATCTATAAAAGTAATTTTGAAACATTTATTACAATTTTTCGTTTATTTTTTATAAATATTTATATTAAAACCTGATATCTTTGTGAGAATTAATACTATGCTTAAAAAATTCCTTTTCCATAGTAAATTCAGTATAATTATTTTATTATTTTTCCTTTCTTATAGCTCATTCTCACAAATTGAGCCGCATAGGAATTTTATTGAAAAACTTGCTTCATATGATATGAAAAGCAACAAAGCAAGGTTTGCAATGACACCAAGTACACAAGATATGTCCTATGATCTTAAATATGAAAGGATATACCTTGAGCTTAATCCCGAGGTGTATTATGTTAAGGGGAATGTAACATTTTATTATATTAAAACAAGCGGTGCAGAAGACACTATTAATTTCGATTTACATTCCAGCTTAGAAGCAGATTCTGTCTGTTATCATGGTAGTAAATGTAGCTTCTTACATAAAGGAGATATTCTCAGCATATTTGGAATAAAAAGTAACATAGGAAGGATTGATTCCCTGACGGTCTATTACAGAGGAATACCCGAGAAGAAAGGTTTCGGTTCATTTACTCAAGGCCTGCATGCAGATAGTTCCATTGTCTGGACTCTTTCAGAACC